>DATADG010000185.1:0-12091 GCA_036258655.1 Gemmatimonadales bacterium
CGAAACTGGCCTTCAGGCAGACTGGTATGCCGAGTTCGTGCTCAATGCGGGCGAGCTCCTCGGCCACTCGGAGCAACATGTCGCCGGGCTCGATCACGCAGGGCCCGGCGATCAGAAATGGGGAACGCCCGAAAGTCCAGGTCACTACCGCGCGCTCCGGGCAAGCTCCTCTGCAGCGGCCCGCGCGGGAGCGGCTTCCCGGCGACGCAGCGCGGCGGCAATGAACCCGGCGAACAACGGATGCGGCCGTGTGGGCCGGGATTTAAGCTCGGGATGGAACTGGCACCCAATGAACCAGGCATGGTCCGGCAGCTCGATCACCTCTACCAGGCCGCCATCTGGTGACTGGCCGGAGAGTCGAAGCCCGAACTCCGCAAGCACGTCGCGATACGCGTTGCTCACCTCCCAGCGATGCCGATGACGCTCACTGATCTCCGTGGAACCGTAGGTCTGTGCCACTCGTGACCCAGGCCGCAGCCGGGCGGTATACGCGCCCAGGCGCATCGTTCCACCCAGTTCGGACACATCCCGCTGGGAATGCATCAGGGAAATTACCGGTGTTTCGCAATTGGGCTCGAATTCGGTGCTGTTGGTGTCGGGCAGGCGACAGATGTTGCGGGCAAACTCGATTATGGCAACCTGCAGACCAAGGCAAATGCCGAAGAACGGAAGGTCATTTTCCCGGGCCCAGCGAATGGCCTCCACCATGCCGCCGATCCCCCTCTCGCCGAATCCGCCGGGAATCAGAAGTCCGTCGTATCCGCCAAGCAGTCGTCCCGCGGCCGCCTGGTCGGTGAACTGGTCACTCGCGATCCACTCGACTTCAACTTTGGCATCGTTCGGGATACCGCCGTGGATCAGCGCCTCCTGCACCGACTTGTAGGCATCACGCAGGTCAGTGTATTTGCCTACAACGGCGATCCGGGTCCGCTTGGTTGGGTGTAGGATTCGTTCGGTCATCGTCTTCCAGCCCTGGAGATCGGGCTCTCGCGTCTCGAGCCGGAGCCGCTGGCACACCTCGCGGTCAAGACCCTGCTCGAAGAAACGGAGCGGGATCTCGTAGATCGATTTGACATCCGGGCTTTCGATGACACAACCGAAGTCGACATTGCAGAACAGCGCGATCTTGCGCTTGATCTCGACCGCGAGAGGTTGCTCACTCCGGCAGATCAGGATATCAGGCTGGATCCCGATTTCCATGAGATCACGCACGGAGTGTTGCGTCGGCTTAGTCTTGAGCTCCCCGGCTGCCGCGATGTAGGGCACCAGCGTCAGGTGGATAAACAATGCGTTATCTCTCCCCACCTCCTGGCGGAACTGACGGATGGCCTCCAGGAACGGCAGCGACTCGATGTCGCCGACAGTTCCGCCGATTTCCGTAATCACGACGTCGTGCCCCGGGGCAGTTCGACGGATGGCGTTCTTGATCTCGTCCGTGATGTGCGGAATTACCTGAACGGTGGAGCCCAGATATTCTCCCCGTCGTTCCTTGTTGATGACGGTCTGGTAGATCCAGCCTGTGGTCACGTTGTTCTGGCGTGACAGAGATCGGTCAATGAAGCGCTCATAATGCCCGAGGTCGAGGTCCGTCTCGGCTCCATCATCCGTGACGAACACTTCGCCGTGCTGGAACGGCGACATGGTTCCGGGATCCACATTGATGTACGGGTCAAACTTTTGCATCGTGACGCTCAGGCCCCGCTCGACCAGCAGGCGTCCTAATGAAGCGGCGGCGATGCCCTTCCCGAGTGAGGACACAACGCCGCCGGTCACGAAGATGTATTTGGTCGAATTAGGGCTTGTGGTCATGAGACCTGTCCTTGATAGGCATGCCAGTGAGCCTCCGCCCTACGGAGATCTTCTGCGGTATCGATCCCCGGGAGCACCGGTTCCTCCAATCGCGCCACTCCAATGACGAACCCATAGTACAGCGCGCGCAGCTGTTCCAGCCTTTCGGCCTGCTCAAGCTCGCAGGGCTCCAATGTACGCCACCGGTTGATGGCGGTCCGGCTGAAGGCGTACACACCCACATGCTGCCAATACAGGGCACCCGTTTGCGCGGGATCTCGGGAATACGGAATAGCCGCACGTGAAAAATAGAGTGCGCGCCCTCTCGCGTCCGTCACAACCTTCACCCTCGCCGGATCAGCGGCTGCGCCTGCATCGAGAGGGGCCGCTGCGGTTCCGATATCGTCTCCCTGCGCTACCCGGCTGACGGCGCCCGCCAGTGCCTCACGCGAGAGAAACGGCTCGTCGCCCTGAATGTTCACCACCAGATCATAAGCGGCGAACGCCGGTTTGAGCGCAACCTCCGCTACCCGGTCGGTGCCGCTCAGATGAGTATCGGCTGTGAGCACCGACTCCACCCGGGATTGCCTGACAACCTCAGCCACCCGGCTCGAGTCCGTCGCCACCACCAGCTCGTCAACCAGGCCGAGGGCGCGAACCTGCTCGATGACCCGGGTGATGAGTGGCTCACCTGCCAGCAGCTGAAGTGGTTTGTGGGGGAGGCGAGTTGAGCCGAGACGAGCCGGAATAACACCCAGGACGCGCATCACGGAAGCTAATAGAGACCCCAAACGGAGTCAAAAGTTGTGCCGCGGTGATCGAAGCCGATGTCGGCTGAGCTATGTGCTTGCGCCCAGATTACTTACGCTGGTACGGATAGATCGGATCTGACTGGTAGATTAGCGAGGGCAAAGAAGTTCGCGAGCAGCTGCTTGCCGTGCCTGGTAGCCACCGACTCGGGGTGGAACTGCACGCCGTAGATCGGGAGACTCCGGTGACAAATCGCCATGATCTCCTGCCGGTCGGGCCGGTCACTGGCCCATCCAATGATGTCGAGCTCCCGGGGAAAACGGTCGGGAGAGATCACCAGCGAGTGATACCGCATCACCTCGAATGGGCTCGGCACCTGCTCGAAAAGCCGGTGGTTGACATGAGCTACCCAGGCGGTTTTGCCATGCATCAGCCTATCGGCACGCACGACCTGCCCGCCGAATGCCTCACCTATTCCCTGATGGCCCAGACAGACGCCCAGGATGGGAACCTTTCCCGCCGCCGCCTGGATGAGCGGCACGGAGATGCCTGCTTGCGCCGGCGTTCCGGGTCCGGGTGAAATGATGATCGCGCACGGGTTGAGCGCCAGCGCGGCTTTCACTGAGATGGCATCATTGCGGTAGACGACCGGCTCGGCGCCCAGCTCACCGGCGTACTGCACCAGGTTGTAGGTGAAGCTGTCGTAGTTATCGAGTACCAGGAGCATCCTGGTAGCTTAGCGGGTTGCGCTGGAGTCAACCATACGAGCAACGGCCCGCCGGGCCGAGTCGGCCCGCCGCAGGCCTTCCGCGCGCAATGAATCGAGTGTGCGTCGCCGCAGCTGGTTGGCCCTGATGATCGAGTCGGCATGGGCCTCAGCGGCCGCAGCGATTGAATCTGTGTCAATTTCGGCTATTGGATCAGGGTCCTCCTCGAAGTCTACATCCTGCAGCTCGTCTACCAGCTCCCGAGAGAGGTAAAGGGGAACGATCACATCACCAGGTTCGAAGGTTACCTGCCCGTATTCCACGTGCTCGGTCGAATCGCCGTCTTGCAGGCACCAGAACGTGCCTTTGGCAAAGCCGCCCCGCTCGATATTGATTCCCTGTGTTCCGGAGTCGTGATCCAGATTGGCACCAAGCCGGCAACCGGCGATGCCTTGGGCCAGCAGCGAATCGGAAAGCTCGACTTCCAGCTCTACCTGAGTCACGTGCCGCGGGGCTGCACGGTGCAGCGTGACCCGCTTCAGTGTACCGAGCCGTTCCCCTTCGAGCTCGAATGGGAGAAAGGCTAACGGAAGTTGAATAGGCCCACTCCCGGATACCACGGTGTTCACCCGGGCAATGCCATTCCGAACGATGGTGATTGCGAGCATGCCGAGGGCGAAGATGACCACGGCGCCAAACGCAATTTTCAACCAGTAGTTTCGCATAGCTTCCGCCTGCGCAGATACCTGAATATATGTTTCGTTATGTGACGCGCACCGCAATGAGAAAGTTTCACCCAGCCTGCGAGAGCTCCCAGTGATCGAAGTGGATGCCCTGCAGAAGCTGTATGGCAGCTTTCCAGCGGTTCAGGGCCTCTCGTTCCAGGTGAGTCCGGGCGAAGTGCTCGGGCTGGTAGGACCGAATGGGGCGGGAAAAACAACCACGATCCGAAGCATTGCCGGCATCATCATTCCGACCAGCGGCCGGATTCGTGTCGCGGGCCGTGATCTGGCGACGGAGCCGGTGGCCGCCAAGTCCGCGCTGGCATTTATCCCGGATGAACCGCATCTCTTCGAATATCTGACTGTCGAAGAACACCTCCGTTTCGTAGCGCGCCTGTACCGGCTGGGTGATGTGGGTGACCGGATTCCCGGCCTTCTCGCTGAACTGGACCTGGCGGATAAGCGGGGTGCATTGCCTGGAGAGCTTTCCCGGGGAATGAAGCAGAAGCTGGCCATCGCGTGCGGGCTCCTCCACGATCCGAAGGCGCTGTTGCTGGACGAGCCGCTGACCGGGCTTGATCCAGTTGGCATCCGGCGGATGAAGACCACCATCATGCAGCGAGCTGCAGGTGGCGCAGCTGTGATTCTCAGTTCGCACCTTCTGCATCTCGTCGAAGAGATCTGCACTCGCGTTTTGGTAATGCAGCGTGGACAAGTGGTCGCCTTCGGGACCATTGAAGAAATCCTGGCCGGCAGGCCTGACCTGCGGTCTCAGCGTTTGGAGGACGTTTTTCTGGCACTTATCAGTCAGGAGGAGGGCGCCGGAACATGATCGGGGTGTTCGGGTACCTGACCTGGCGCTCCGCACATAATCGTTTCATCCGGCAGGTCCGGCGGCTCCAGAGCCCCCGCTATCTCGCGGCATTGCTTCTGGGGCTGGCGTATATCTGGTTCATCGTAGTCGGCCAGCGTCCCACTCAGGCCACCTCGCCCGACCCGGAGGTAGTGGAGCTGGTCGGGGCCTTGGCGTTACTCGGGGCCGTGGCGTGGGGCTGGATCTTTGGGGTTGAACGCCGAGTGCTCGCCTTCACTCCTGCTGAGGTGACCTTCCTGTTCTCCGGCCCGGTTTCACGCCGGGGGTTGATCCAGTTCAAGCTGCTCCGAAGTCAACTGCTCATTCTCTTCAACGCACTCCTATGGACGCTGATTCTCTCTGGTGAGCGAGGCGGGATCTCGCCTTGGCTGAGGGTTCTATCGATATGGGCCCTGCTCACGACTCTGTCGCTCCACAGGCTGGGAGCTTCCTTCGTGCGTACCAGCCTGGCAGAGCACGGGCGACTCGGACTGCGCCATCGATTTGTATCGCTCCTGCTGCTCCTGGTAGTGCTGATGGCGTTGGGGTGGAGTGTTGTCGATGCGCTTCCGGAGCTCGGGGCTGCCCGCGGTGATCTCCGGACCTTTCTCGCAGCAGCAGCGGATGCTGTGCAACGCCCGTTGCCGAACGCTCTCCTCTATCCCTTTCGGCTGATGATACAGCCCCTGACGGCCGAAACCACCACGCAGTGGCTGGCATCGTTCTGGCCCGCCCTCGTCCTCATGGTCCTGCACTATATCTGGGTGGTCCGCTCAGACACGGCGTTCGAAGAGGCTGCTGCCGAGGTGTCTCTGCGGCGAGCGCAGGCACTCGCGACCCGGTCCGCTGGTCCATTGTCGAGCCGCGCTGGCTCAGGGGTCAGTCGGGCTCTGGTGCGGCTTTCACCCCATGGCTGGCCTGCAGGTGCAATCCTATGGAAAAACCTGGTGGCTGCTACTCGGACCCGACGGGTGCGGCAGGTGGTGCTCCTGCTGGTGAGCGCCGGCGCGATCGTGAGCGTCCTCTCGTTCGATCCCGACGGTACTTTAGCTGAAATTGCCGGGTGGCTTGCGGTGATCTGGGCAGGCATGCTCGTGGTGATCGGACCACAATACGTCAGAAACGATCTACGTGGAGACCTGCTGAAGCTCGCCCTGCTGCGGAGTTATCCCCTTCGAGGGTGGTCGGTGGTACTCGCCGAGGCGGGAGGATCGACACTCCTATTGACTGCAATCCAGCTGAGTCTTCTGACCATCGGGTACCTGGCGTTTCTGGGGAACGAATCCATGACTCCCGCTCTCGAAGAGCGGACCTGGTTGCTGCTGGCGTGCATGACCTTTCTTCCGGCAATCAATCTGCTCGGTATGCTGATTCAGAACGGTGGTGCGCTCCTGTATCCGGCATGGGTGCACCTCGGATCGGGACGGGCTGCGGGGGTGGAGGTGCTCGGGCAGAATCTTCTGATGATGGTGGCCTTCATGGCCCTGTTGGCACTGCTATTAGTGTTGCCTGCCATTATTGGGGGAGGGGCTTATCTGCTTCTACGCCCCACGCTCGAGGGCTGGGCCGTAGTCCCGGCCTCTTGCCTTTTCCTGACTGTGATAGCGTTTGAGGCGGCCTGGCTGGTGGAATGGCTGGGTCGCGTCTTCGAACAGACCGACCCGGCGTCGGCTGGAATAGCAGTGTAGAAACGCGTCACCTCGGGAAAGGACACTGGAGGTCACCCTCGCGGGTGAAATTGCTTGTGTACCGATCGAAGGTACTCCCGGTCAACGTGCGTATAAATCTGCGTCGTGGACAGGTCGGCATGACCCAGCATCTCCTGAACCGCCCGGAGATCAGCGCCGCCCTCCAGGAGATGGGTTGCAAAGCTGTGACGTAGCGTGTGCGGAGTTACTCGCTTATTAATGCCGGCGCGATGGGTGGCTCGCTTCACCACGCCCCATGCACCAACTCTGGAGAGCGGTTGCCCACGAGCGTTCAGGAGGACGCGGCCCCGGCTTTTTCCCTTATCGAGCTCCGGTCGTTTGGTGTGCAGATATACTGACACCGCTCCAATGACGCTCCGTCCAATGGGGACCAATCGTTCCTTCCCTCCCTTGCCATACACGCGGACCAGGTTCTCAGAGAGTAGCAGTTCAGTCATGCTCAAGCTGCAGAGCTCTGACACGCGCAGCCCCGCACCATATCCCAGCTCGAGCAGCGCACGGTCTCGCCACGCGAGAGGCTCTTCCAGGCCGGGCGAGCCGAGCAGCGCCTCCACTTCTTTTACGGACAAGGTCTCCGGGAGTACCCTGCCCCGGCGCGGAGTCTCGAGCCGGTCGCTGGGGTCGATCGCCACTCGGCCCTCGCCAACGAGAAAGCCGAAATACGTGCGGATGGCGGAGACGCCACGCCGGATCGATGCCGGACTGAGCCCGATATCCTTCAGTAAGTACACGAAGTCCCTGAGCAATGCCCGGGTGAGCCGACTCGGGTCTCGAACGCCGCGCGAGGTGGCGAACTCACCCAGCCGCCGCAGGTCACGGAGATACGACTCTACGGTATGCGCGCTGTGGCCCGACTCCAGTGCAAGAAAATCACGAAAGCTCTCCAGCCAGAAGTCCCTCTCGATCTGAGCGCGCAGGGTAGGAGCAGTCACACTTCGGGGCGGGCCTTGAGTCGAGTACGAACCTCCAGGAGGTCCTCCTTCCTGAGTCCCAGTAGCTCGCCTGCAAGGTGCATGAGGCGTTCCTCGTGGCGGCCGATGGCACCATCACTGAATGCAACGGCCCACATCCGTTCCACCAGAGCGAGGCGTTGCTTCTGGCCGAAGCGTGCTCGGAGCCGGCTTGCGTACTCGGCGAAACGGGTCTGGCGCTCGTGCTCGGGTTCAGTGGACGGAACGCCCTGGTGATCGAGCTCCCAGCGGTCCCGCAGGTGAGCAGCAACGAGCTCACGATCCGCCTCGGTGAGCGCGGGATCGGCGTACGCCAGCTCCAAGACCAAGAGGGCAGCGGCCTGCCGGGCCGAGCCTTCTGCTATATCGGAGCCCTCCATGAATGACGGAGTCGCTGGCTCGAGGGCGTCCTCAATCGCGTGCCACACCCGCTCCCGTTGTCTTTTGCGGCGAGCCCGCAGATACCAGATCACCGCCGCGGCCGCCACCAGCACGGCGAGAGCGGCAAGGGTCCGATTGACGCCCAGAATGATCCGGTTAATGCGCTCCCACTCGGCTCCTATAACTGTGCCGAGGATTGTTATACCACCGTACCAGATGGCGGACGCGACCCCCATGGGAACCAGGGTACGCATGGCGCTCAGCCCAACCAAACCCGCAAATGGAGGTACCACGGCGCGGATGCCGGGAAGGAACCGGCTGATGAATATTCCTACTACGCCAAAACGAAGGTACTCACGCTCGATGATCGCTAGTGACCGAGGAGCGAGCAGTCGGCGTCCTGTGGCAGTCGCGAACAACCGGCGCCCGTAGCGCCGGGCGACCAGGTACACGGCCGCAGCACCCGCAAGATTCGCGACCCAGGTCACTATGAAGACGCCGAAAGGGGTGGTTAAACCGCGAATGGAGAGGAATGCACCCAACGCAACCGCGGCGTCGGATGGCACGGGAGGAATGACGTTCTCGATCGCAGCGAGCAATCCCAGAACGGCATACACGGCAACCGGCGGGAGTGTAGCGAGCCACTCCAGCAGAGAATCGATCAGCGCGCCTCCAGAGTGGCAATCGCGATCACCGCTATGCCTTCGCCCCGACCGATGAACCCCATTCCCTCGTTGCTTTTGGCCTTCAGACTGACGGAGCCAGGATTGGCTCCTAACCGTTCAGCGATCCTGCTGGCCATGATGGGAAGATGCGCCCCCAGTCGGGGTTGCTCCGTGATAATGGTGAGATCCGCTTGTGCCAGGGCGTACCCCTTTCCCTGAACCAGCCGGTGCGCGGTTCGCAAGAGCTCCATGGAATCTGCGTCTTTCCACTGGGGATCGGTGTCGGGAAAGAGCTGTCCGATATTCCCTGCGGCCGCCGCTCCTAGGATGGCGTCTGTGAGCGCATGGGCAACTGCGTCTGCATCGGAATGACCCTCGAGCCCTCGCTCGTGAGGTATGGTCACTCCGCCCAGCACCAATGGACGCCCTTCCGCGAACCGGTGCGAATCGTAGCCGATGCCCACTCGGATCATGCTGCTACGATGGCCGGAGCATCGATGATAGTGTAATCCTGCCTCCGACGCCGGACTTCGTACCCGGCGTCGCGGATGCACCGCTCCATCTCACCGATCGTTGCGCGGTGGGTGGTCCCTGCGGAGGAGACGACATTCTCCTCCATCATGAGACTGCCGAAGTCGTTCGCTCCGAACCGCAGGGCAACCTGCCCTACCTTCAGCCCCATTGTGACCCAGGATGATTGCAGATTCGGAATGTTGTTGCAGACGACGCGAGCGATCGCAAGCGTTCGAAGGTACGTCACTGCGTCGGTCTTCGGCTGGTCCGCCATGTCGGTACCCTCAGGCTGCAGTGGCCAGCAGATGAAGGCGGTGAAACCCCCGGTACGCGCTTGGAGCGCTCGGATCCTGAGAAGGTGCTCGATACGATCTGCCGGTGTCTCCCCCAGACCATACATCATAGTGACCGAGGTTTTCATTCCCTGGCGGTGGGCTTCCTCCTGAACGCCGAGCCACTCCTCCGTCTGTGCCTTCTTCTTCGCCACGCGGCGTCGGATTTCGTCGACCAGAATCTCCCCGCCGCCACCGGGGATGCTGTCCAATCCTGCCGCTCGAAGCTCCCGAACCACGTCGTTGATGGAAAGTCCAAAGCGCTCGCTGAAGAAGACAACCTCGGACGGCGAAAAGCCGTGAATGTGGATCGGGTGATGTCGCTTGATATACCGCATCAACTCGAGGTACCACTCGAACGGGATATACGGGTTGTGACCACCCTGGAGAAGGACTTGCACTCCTCCGATCGCCTTGCACTCGTCTATCTTTGCCCCGATCTCCTCGAAGCTCAGGACATATCCCTCCGCGTGCCTGGGACGCCGATAAAACGCGCAGAACTTGCAGTCGGCTACACAGACGTTGGTGTAGTTGATGTTCCGATCGATGATGTAGGTAACCACGTTCTCCGGGTGCTGGCGCCAGCGTTCCGCGTCAGCCAGTTGCCCCAGCTCTAGGAGACTGGCTCGGTCGTAAAGCTCGAGATATTCCCTGAATTCGCTTGAAGTGCGATCAACAACACTCATAGTAGCAACCGGTTACATCATCCACTTCGCTCAGAGTGACAGCCGGCCGGGGCTCGCCTTCCATGCCCCTCCGTCCCTTTGGCTTCACCGATCTCCCGTCTCATGCCGCAGAGATAAACGAGAGCGAGCCATCCGGCACCAGGCCCTCCTGAGCCAATCGGCGGAAGAAGTCGGTGAGTCCGGCCAGATGCCGGTACGAGAGTGCGTAGTCCAGATCCGCCAGGTAAGCGCGGCACAACGGCTCGGAGATGCCGGTATTCACTGCAGCCGCCGCAGCTAACTCATCCAGGTGAGCCAGGCCCCAGGATCGTGATTCGAGCAGTGTCCGGTGAATGTTGCGGACGCTCGTTGCCGAGGCGTCACGCCTGGCGGCCCACACTGCAAAGACGAACGGCAGTCCGGTCCACTCCTTCCAGGCCTGACCCAGATCCACTTGGAAGGGATACGCTGTGCGGGTGGACAGGTACAACGCGGCATCGCCAATCACGAGCACCGCTTCATGCGGCAGCGCGCCAAGTGTGGAGAGGTCCGGCGCCTCTGCCCGTACGGTCGCGAAGCGGGGCTCGATCTTCCACCGGTGCCGGCACAAAAGCTCCAGCAGCAGGACTGAGGTCTTGGACGATGCGCTAAGCAGAACCGTACGACCGGTGAGCTTTTCGATCGGCCGCTTCGAGAACAGAGCCACGCTGTGTACCGGTCCGTCGCAGGTAATGGCGAGATCCGGCAGCAGATGATAGAGAGCCGCGTTCCTTGCATACTCGACCGCGGACACCGCGCTCACGTGCAGAGCGCCGGTCGCGAGCAGATCGTTGAGCTCTGATGCCGTCCCCGAAACCAGCTCTGCCGGAACCCGCACGATCTTCCGATCTATGGCTCCGTACACTGGATAGCAGTTGATCCAGGGAATCCGGCCGAGTCTCATGCGGCGTGCACCACTGGCAGGCTGGCACCCCGACGAAGTGTGGGAGCCGGGGGCGGTCCGTCGAACGTATCTCGCACCGGCTGGTACAGGCTGTCGCGCTCCACGGGCCGCTTCCCCGCTCCCCGGATCAGCCGCACCAGCTCCATGTAGGGCAGGTGCATGGCCGTGTGGGCGCCGGCTTCATGGTAAATGCGCTCGTAAATGACGGTGCCTTCCACATCGTCACAGCCGAAACTGAGCGCAATCTGCGACATGAACGGCGTCACCATGGGCCAGTGGGTCTTCACATGAGGGATATTGTCCAGAAACAGCCGCCCGACGGCGATGTTCTTGAGATCCTCGTATCCGGTGGTGGCTGTCCCGACCCGACCGATCTCGATGCCTAACTCGTTGTGGTCGGGATGATACGCCAGCGGAATGTAGGTCAGGAATCCCCGGGTCTCGTCCTGGAGAGTGCGTAGGGAGTGGAGATGCTCGATACGGTCGCCGGGTGTCTCCACGTGTCCATACAGCATGGTACAATTGCTCGGAATTCCCAGCTGATGGGCCACCCGGTGAACTCTGAGCCATTCTTCGCCAGTGAGTTTTCGCTCCGCGATTGTGGCTCGAACAGCCGTACTGAAGACCTCGGCTCCTCCACCGGGAAGGCTGGTGAGTCCCGCCTCTTTCAGCGCGATCAGGACCTCCTGCTCCGAGGTCTTCTCGATTCGCGCAAGGTGGGCGATCTCCACCGCGGTGAGCGCCTTGATGTGGACCTGGGGATGACGCTCTTTCAGACCTCGTATCAGCTCGGTGTAGTAGCTCAGCCGGAGCTTCGGGTGGAGGCCCCCAACGATGTGGAACTCGCGAGTTGGCATTCCGGTGGCCTGCTCTGCCTCCTGGAACACCTCATCCAGCGAGCGGGTGTAGGCACCTTCTTCCCTGGGCATTCGGGCAAAGGAGCAGAAGGTGCACGTGTTCCGAAGAATGCAGACGTTGGTGGGATTGATGTGCTGGTTGGCTGAAAAAAAGACCCTGTCGCCATTGACTCGGTCGTTGGCGAATTCCGCTATGACCCCGAGACCCAGGAGATCCGAGGTGGCGTAGAGCGCGAGCCCATCGTCGTTGCTCAGC
>DATADG010000186.1:0-8163 GCA_036258655.1 Gemmatimonadales bacterium
GCACCTGCGTGATCGGCCGCTCACCCTGGAGCGCTACCCCAACGGTATTCAGACCAAGCGATTCTTCCAGAAGGAGGTGTCATCCTACTTTCCCACTTGGATTCGAACGATCACCGTCCCGAAGGTCGGCGGGACAGTGACCCACGTCCTGTGCAACGACACGGCAACCCTGGTGTATATCGCTAATCAGGCTTGCGTGACTCCCCACATCTTTCTTAGCCGCGCCGACAAGCTCAATGTGCCCGACCAGCTGGTGTTCGATCTCGATCCCCAAGGCGATGACTTCGAACCCGTCAGAACGACGGCACTCGACTTCAAGCACCTGCTGGACGAGCTCGGACTTCCCGCCTTTCTCAAGACCACCGGCTCTCGTGGCCTTCACGTCGTGGTGCCCCTGCAACGACGCGAGAGTTACGACTCAGTGCGGGCACTCGCGAGAGACCTGGCCGCCATCATTGTCAGCCAGGCTCCACAGGCGAGGACTATGGAGAACCTGAAGGTGAATCGAGGCCAACGCGTGTTCATCGATACCAACCGGAACGGCTACGCGCAGCTCGTGGCTCCTGCCTATGCAGCGCGCGCGCGCCGGCGAGCGCCGGTGTCAACGCCGCTGGCGTGGAGTGAGCTCAAGAAGAAGAACCTGCGGTCAAACAGCTTTACCATCCAGACGATCCTTGGTCGTCTCGAGACCACGCCAGATCCCTGGGCTGAATTCTCAGACAGCAGGGTCTCACTAGCGGACGCCCGGCGCAGGCTCGGGCGGGTCAGCGAAAAGTGATTCGGGTGCCACGGCTGACCCGCCCGCGCTATCCGAGGGAAACGGGCTCCCTGTCGTAGCGATCATGGTGCCGCACCCACGCCATGGTGTGGGGTAGCCCGGCCTCGTTCCGGCCTTCCGGTACCAAATCCAGGAGCCGGTAGGTGCCCATCATCGTCTCGCAACCGCGGGCGTAGGTGGAGTAGGTATGGAACACCTCGCCTGCCTCGTTCTTATAGAACACGCTTATCCCGGGCGCCTCTTCGCTTCCGAACTGCTGCATCGTGTAGTTGTATTCGACCTCCCCCTGGGCAAGCTCGTCTTCGGTGAAGGACACGTGATAATCGAAGTTGAAGTCGTTCCTGGCCGACGACACCCATGTGAATTGCCAGCCCATCCGTGTCCGGAACGCCTCGATCTCATGTAGCGGCGCTCGCGACACTGCGACGAAGCTGACGTTACGCCGGGCCAAATGGGGAAGCGCTCCGCCTATGTGGTCGGCCATGAAGGAGCAGCTGGGACACCCCTCCTTCCAGCCCGGCCCAAACATGAAGTGCTGCACGATAAGCTGGCTCTTGCCCTGAAACAGGTCATCCAGGCTCATGGTGCCTTGGGGACCATCGAAGCGGTACTCCTTGTCCACCCTAACCCAGGGCAGGTCACGACGGCGAGCGGCAAGCTGGTCACCTCGTCTCGAATAACTCTTCTCCTCCAGCAGAAGCTGCTTTCGGGCAGCAAGCCAGTCAGTGCGTGAAACGATCCGGTGTGCTGCGGATTGTGCTGCTGTCATGGGCGACCTCTCACTGGTTGATATTGCGCGGCTCATTCTGGCTGCCGCGAGAGTGCGTGAACAGGGCCTCCAATTCACTCTGCAGTATCGCTTTCCACAAACAGCTTGAGCTTGTTCAGGGACACATCCCACTGCTTCGAGATCAGATCCAGCGACCGGCGGGCCTCCTCCAGCCTTCGGTGCTCTACCTGCCAGAGACTCTCCTTACCCCGACGGGTGCTTCGAACCAGGCCGGCTCCCGCCAGCACCCGCAGATGTTTGGTCACACCCTGCCGGGTAATGCCTGAGCCTTCGGTGAGACGGGAAATCGACAACGGTCCTCCCGCTCCCAGCCGAAGGAGGAGACTAAGCCGGGTTTCGTCGCCCAGGGCGGCGAACACCGGCGCCGGCGTGCTGCGACTAGGACGTGGGGGCAACGTGGTTTCGCAGGTTCTCCAGCTGCCCGGTCCAGCCCTGCTCATTCTGCCGGTACGCCTTGGCCCGGCGATCGGCCGGAATGCGGTCGAACCCGGTCTCTGTGACCGTGAGCCGCGTTCCCTCGGGGACCTCATCCAACTCGAAGACCACCAACGTGGTGGGCTGCGATGGGTCGACCGGCTCACCACCCGGTTGCCAGCGCCAGGAGAAGAGCCGCTCCGGCTCCATCTGCTCGACGACGACATCAAATCGGAGATGCTCGTACCCCGGGTACGTGATCGGTCCCTCCGCACGCTGGCCTGCGACAAAGGGACTACGGACCTTCGCCTGGAACCACTGCCCGAACTGCTCGGAATCGGTCAGGGCGCGCCAGACTTTCGAGCGGGGAGCCCGAATGATCGTGGTCTTCTGGATCCGATCGGTGGAGCCGGGACGCTGGGCTGAGGTGCTGGTGGGAGTCATCCTGGTCGTCTCCTGCTGAGGTAAGAATGTAACGCAACCGTCTGGTTGCATATACTAGGCATGGTTCGCAGATTACGCAACCCCCTGGTTGCATGTAACAATCAAGTGGGGCTTTCGTACCGAGCAGAGAGGAGCGAAAATCCGAGCAATGCCTGAACGCAAACTGATTGGTCTCCCGGCCCGCGATACCCCTCCTGAACTCAAGACTACATCGGGGCACCGGCGCCCATTTCCGGCGGACCTGCTCCGCCAGGCCTCTCGCCGGCTGCAGATCCTCGCGCTGGTCGGGGCGGGGCTCTGGGTTCTCGGTCCGACGTTCGGGCACGTGGCGATGTACTTCACCGGCAACCCGCAGTGGCGGGTGTTCGACGGGACCGAGATCATCTGCACGGTAGCGGTCGTGATCTCGCTCGGATTGTATGTGTATCTCCGGACTGGAGATCGGAATCCCGAGTTCGTCATGAACCTCGGGCTGGGATACATGGTGGTCTGCACCGCCGCCATCGGACTCATGAGTCACTGGGGCTCCTTCTCTACGACCCCTCCGGTGTACGGCAGCCCGATGCTCAGCTGGAGCGGTCCGGTCATCCTGATGTTCGCTGCCCTGGTCCCCGCTTCACCGTGGAAGATGGTGGTTGCCGGCTTGGTCGCCGCCTCGATGGACCCACTCGGCATGATGATCGCCCACGCTGTGGGGGTATACCCGCATGGCGGACTCGGGTACGGGATACTCATGCATTACCCGACCTACCTCCTGTTCGGCGTCGGCATCGTCATCTCGCACGTGGTCACCCGCCTCGGGCGACAGGTAGCCCGCGAACGGGAGCTGGGAAGCTACCGCTTGGGCGAGCTCCTGGGTCAGGGAGGAATGGGTGAGGTGTACCGGGCGAGCCACCGAATGCTCGCCCGACCTGCGGCCATCAAGCTGATCCATCCGCAGGTACTGGCAGGGCGCGACCGGAAGAGCGCCGGCCTGGCCGTGGCCCGGTTCCGGCGCGAGGCGGAGGCCGCGGCTCAGCTTCGCTCGCCGCATACCGTCGAGCTCTACGACTTCGGTGAGACGGAAGACGGCACTCTGTATTTCGTCATGGAGCTGCTGGAGGGGATGGATCTGGAAAGCCTGGTGCGGAAGGAGGGACCCCTTCCCCAGAAGCGGGTCATCCATATCCTGCGGCAGGTCTGCGAGTCCCTCGAAGAGGCGCACGCGTCCGGGTTGGTGCACCGGGACATCAAGCCCGCCAACATTCACGTCGGCCGAGTGGGGCTGCGGCATGATTTCGTGAAGGTGTTGGACTTCGGGCTTGTGAAGTCGGTTGTGCCGGGCGGCGACGATTCAATGGCCACAGCCGCTGGACTCACTCCCGGAACCCCGGCCTACATGGCTCCGGAGTTGGCGTTGGGGGAGTCGGTGGACGGCCGGGCCGACCTGTACGCCCTGGGCTGCGTAGCGTACTTCCTACTGACGGGTCACCTGGTTTTTGAGGCAACGAATAGCTTGCAGATGATCACCAAGCACATTCAGGAAACGCCGGTACCCCCATCGAAACGAAGCGAGCTGCCCATCAGCTCGGACCTCGACCGGGTGGTTCTCGCCTGTCTCGCCAAGAAACCAGAGCAGCGACCTCAGTCTGCAGCCGAGCTGGATAGGATGCTGGCTGAGATCCAGATCGAGCCATGGAGCGAGGAGGAGGCCACGAGGTGGTGGCAAGCCCATCAGCCCGTCTCGCATCAGCCGGTCTGACGGCCCTTTGCTTTGTTGGGCTCGGCTGCGTCGAAGGAGGGGCGCTCGCGGTCTCTGCCGGTGCGCCCGTTACGGCTGCGGTCCGCGGGAGGGTGACCGACTGCGGGCGTCCGGTAGCTGGGGCTGAGGTGGTGCTACGGGTCCAGCAGAACCTGGCGGAGCAGGCACGCCCGGTTGACGCCAGCATTGGTCCACTCACGACCGCACGCGACGGGAGCTACTTTGCCGAAGTCGGGCCGCCGTTTGCGGTTCCGGGGCGCGCCGACGTGCAGCTGACCGTGGCAGCGGCCGGCATAACGGTCGAGCACGAGGATGCCCGCCTGCGGTTCACAATCGGTACTCCGGCCCGGGACACGCTTCGGATCGACACCGATCTGGCGGTTCATCGAGGATTCTGCATCGACTAGCTGCGGCGCTGCCAGTGAAGCAGGCACCGTCTCCGACCGATACTCCGGTTGCTGGCGCGCGGCCCTGCATCGGCGCGCCGAGAGACAGCGACCTTGGTGTCCAGGAGACAGTTGCCGATGAGCCGCGTTCTTCCCAGCTTGCTTCGACTTGCTGCCGCACTGGCCGTGGCCTTCCTGGGCCTTCTGGCCGGCCTGGTTGTCCTCGACGTTATTCCGCGGGAGCAGCTCAGGATTGTCGGCGTCAAAATCGTGCTGCTCCTTGGGATCTTCTGCGTGGTGACCCTGGCGGTAACCGTGTTGCTACGCTCCGGCCAGCGCCCCAGTAACCCTTCCTGATCCGTATCGATTAATCAGCGAGCAGCATCTTTGCGGCTCTTCGCCTCCCGATAAAACGCGTCGAGTTGGCCGGCAACGGTATTCGGGTCCGCCAAGCCGGCCTCACTGATCGTGTGGCCCCAGCGGAGCCGGGAGCCCCCTTTCAAGCTGTTATCCGGAGTAGCCGAGAAGGTCCCCGCCCATCGGATCCGGCCGCTCTCCCGCGCATTCGATGCTTTATTGCCCCAGTACGAGTACTCCGACGCAAAGCCGAACGAAAAGGATCGATGCTCCGCGGTCCGACCCGCCTGTCGGAAAAAGATGCGAGCCTCGCGCGCTCCTGCCGGTAGCGCAAACATCACCGAGAGCGGCCGGTATCCATAGGAATCCGTCGGGCCAAGCCACCGAACCGAGGTGAGCTGGGGCCAGAAGGTGGGCCACTGTTCGGGATCGGCGAGGACACGCTCGAAGTCGGCCGGATCGATCTCCACATTCATGGTGCCCTCCACTCCGAACATGGTCATACCATCGACCACCTTACCCGGCTTGGTTACCACCACTGCCCGGCCGATATCGTAGGTCTTCTCGCCGTACTTGGCGCGGGGATCCTCTGGAACGCGGGGTAGGACGTTCCAACCTTGCTCGCCCCGCGTCAGCTCCATGGTACGTCTGGCGTCCATTCGGCCGATCGGGGGCCAGCCGGGCAGAGCAAATGACTTGGGATCTGGCACCCTCTCGATGACGTTGACCGCGGCCCGACGCCCGTCACTCGATGCCAGCTGAACCGTCGAGGGACGATAGTCGTCGTACGGGGTGCAATGGAGTCGCTCTGGCGCGAAGATCTCTGAGTAGTAGGGAGCGTGCCGAATCTCTCGTTTCGACTGTTCGCGGATCTTCTCCTGGGTTTCGCTCGAGAAGTACGTCCATGACTTCTTACAATCCCCACGCTTCACCGCAGCCAGAAAACCACGGGCGGTGCCGACCGGGTCGCTCCTGTCCGCAAACCGATCCCATGGCACATAGTCGCAGGCCGAGAGGCCGACCACGAGAAAGAGAGACCAACCCGACTGTACACCCATGGGTACTCCTCCCGGGATCTGCTTGCGGCAACGCAGAATGCCGCATTTGTTTGAAAGAGGACCGGATCTCTCTCTTCGAACGCAAGGTCCATGCACTGGAGGCCGGTTGACTCGCATCTGGCTTACGGGTGCCTTGATCCTGCTCGGGTGCAGGCCGCACGAGAGAGGTGCGCCTGTCCGGACGTCGGGCCCGCCATCCACCCCCGCGGCGACGACCGCCGCCAGCCTTCCCGCCGGCTCTCCGGAGTGGCAGATCGATCTCAGCGGGTCGGGTCCTCTCTCAGCCACAAGCAGCGAAGCCGACCTGCGCCGTCACTACGGTGCATCCGTCGTGGAAAGCGCCCGCATTGAGCTCGGTGAAGGTGAGACGGCACCCGGCACGGTGATCTACCCCTCCGACAGCCTGCGCCGTGCCGAGATCATCTGGCAGGATACCTTGGGCCGGCGGCGCCCCGCGCGCGTCATTCTCCGCGGTAGTCAGAGCAAGTGGCAGGTGAGCCGGGGCATCTCGCTGGGAACCAGCTTGCAGGAACTGGAGCAAGTCAACGGAAAGCCGTTCACGCTCGCTGGATTCGGCTGGGACTATGCCGGTGCCGTGACCGACTGGAACGGTGGTGCACTCGAGAGCGCGCTCACGCGAGTCAAGCTGTACCTCGATCCAGGTCCGGCGCAGTATGAGTCCGCGCCATATTCCCAGGTACTCGGCGACCGCGACTACTCATCCGCGCTGCCTGCGATGCAGCAGCTGAGTCCCCGGGTGACTCAGATCTTTATCGACTTTGAGTAAATCCGCTGCCGACCAGGGCTATGATTGAAGTCGAGACGCTGCACCACGTCAGCATCTCGGTTACCGACCTCGATCGCGCCAGGCAGTTCTATGGCGGCGTCCTGGGATTGAGCGAGATTCCGCGTCCGCCCTTTGACTTTGAGGGAGCCTGGTATCAGTTGGGCGACCGCCAGCTGCACCTCATCGTGCACCAGGGCACGCATACACTTCGGGGAACGACGACGATCGACTCACGCGAAGGCCACTACGGCATACGGGTGCGAAGCTACCGGAAAACCCTGGAGCATCTTGCGACCCAGGGCGTCCCCTACCGTGACAAGCCTCGCAATCTGACACCCTGGCCCCAGATCTACGTCACCGATCCGGATGGCAACGTTATCGAGCTCAACGCGGAGCGGCTCGATTGAGCGCGAGGCAGGAATCCAACCAGGTCGCCGCTCTCTTTCGCCGGCTCACAGTCGGCGTGTACGTCGTTGGCGTTGCAGATGCTCGGCAACATGACGCCTTTACCGCAGCCTGGTTGACCCAGGTTTCTTTCAACCCTCTCATGCTGGCGGTCAGCATCAATCCCGCTAACGCGTCCTACGAGCTGCTACATGCGAGCGGCGGGTTTACGGTCAACGTGCTGAAACAGGGGCAGCTGGAGCTAGCCCGTCGATTCGGTACCCGATCGGGCAGGGACGAGGACAAGCTCGCCGGCGTTCGGTGGCGTCCGAGCCGCGTAGGCGCACCCATTCTGGAAGAGGCGTTGGCCTACTTCGAGTGCGAGCTCATGGGACGCACCCGTGCCGGAGACCATGAACTGGTGCTCGGTCAGGTTGTGGATGGAAGCATTCTGGATCCCGAGGCGACCCCGCTAACCTACGCAGCGACGGGTGATATGGACGGAAGCGCCACGCTCTTTCCCAAGAGATTCTGAGCTCGCTCGCGGAGAAAATATGGCGTTGGAGATGCGTGGGCAGTGCGAGAAGTGCCAGATTCCCCTCCAGCCCGCAGACGCCGCCTACATCTGCAGCTTCGAATGCACCTTTTGCGCTGATTGCGCTACTGGGATGCGCCAGGTCTGCCCCAACTGTGGAGGCGAGCTGGTCCCCCGCCCCCGGCGAATGAAAGTCTAAGGCTGCTTGACGGGTGTGAGCCTGAGATCCTGGAAGTCGTAGCTGAAGTCTACCGACTCTGACACCGGCACCATCCGGAGCTGGTGCACCGTACCATCGGCATTCAGCCAAAACGTGGCATACGCATCGGCCCGGAGCTCCCGGTCGCGCCATCCGGCCACGAATGTATCGTGCTGCCAGTGCACCAGGTCGCCGACTAGCAGCGGAGTTCGGGTGAAGCGGATCGCAAGGCCGCCCTTTTCATCCATAATCGTCACATCACCATACCAAGGATCTCGATACGTACCGGC
>DATADG010000187.1:0-2843 GCA_036258655.1 Gemmatimonadales bacterium
CTGGACCAGCGCATACTGGAGGAGGCGCTGGAACAGGTGGAGCGGCTCGGCGATCCCGAGCGGGATGCCGGCTTTGTGCTGAGCGGAGACGGCTGGCATCCGGGGGTCGTCGGCATCGTTGCCTCGCGCGTGGTCGAGCGCTACGGACGGCCAACTTTTCTGATCGCCTTCGACGGAGACATCGGCAAAGGCTCCGGAAGAAGCATCTCGCGCTTTAATCTCCACGCAGCGCTCCTCTCCTGTGGAGACCTGCTCGAGCGCTACGGTGGCCACCACATGGCCGCGGGCCTGACCATCCGGCGGGGGCAGCTGGGTGAGTTTCGCGAGCGGTTCGGTGACATCGCGCGGCAGTCGCTTGGGCCCGATGATCTCGGACCCGAGCAGCGGGTCGACCTCGAGGTGAGCTTATCCGAGGTGACGCGGGACCTGGAGCGTCTCTGCCGCTACCTCGAGCCTTGTGGCCAGGGAAATCCGTCGCCGGTGTTCGGCGTGCGAGGCGTGCGATTTACCAGTCGCAGCGTCGTCGGCAACGGACACTTGAAGGGCGCGCTCGATGACGGAAGCCGGCGTGTTTGGGCCATCGGCTTCCAATGGGCAGACCGCGTGCCCTGGCTCGGCGACGGGTTGGTGGATGCGGCGTTCCGGCTGGAATGCGACGAGTGGAACGGCCTGAGCAGCCTCCAGGCGCGTCTCTGCGCGCTCACTCCCCATGAAGAAGGCGGTCACCGCCCTCAGCAGCTGATCGGTTGAGAATCATCGGCGGTCAGTTTGGCGGCCGCCGCCTGGTGCTGCCCAAGGACCCTCGTGTAAGACCGACAGCGGACCGCGTTCGTGAGGCCTGGATGAGCATTCTGGGGAACACGCTCTCGGGAGCGCGGGTGCTCGACTTGTTCGCCGGCAGCGGGGCGCTCGGCTTGGAGGCCCTCTCTCGCGGGGCGCGCTCGGTCACCTTCGTGGAGCTGAATGCGGCTTCCCTCGCCGCCCTCAAACAGAATATCGCGAGCCTGCAAGTCGATCATTCCACCACGGTGTACCGGGGCGATGCCATGCGTTACGCGGAGCGACTACCCGAGCGGGCCTTCGAAGTGGTGGTGGCAGACCCCCCTTACACCATGGATTACGCATCCCGCCTGGTTGCGCTCTTCCGCAGGCATCCCTTCGGCCGCATTCTTTCGGTGGAACACCCGGCCGATCTCGAGCTTGCCGGCGACGACACTCGTCGATACGGCGATTCAGCCGTCACCTTCTGCTCCGCACCATGACTCGCATTGCGGTGTACCCCGGATCGTTCGATCCCCCGACCCGAGGCCACGAGGACCTCGTTCGGCGTAGTCTGGCGCTGGCCGACCGGGTGATCGTGGCAGTCGCAACCAATGTCGTAAAGCAGCCGCTCTTTTCCGTCGACGAGCGGCTGGACATGCTCAGGGCCGCGATCGGAGATGATGACCGTGTCTCCCTGCAGTCCTTCGATGGTTTACTGGCGGAGTTTGCCAAACGAGTCCAGGCGACGATCATCGTCCGGGGACTTCGGGCAGTCAGTGATTTCGAGTACGAGTTCCAGATGGCGCTGATGAACCGCCAGCTGCATCCCTCGCTGGAAACCGTCTTTCTGGTGCCCGCCGTCGATCTGACCTATCTCAGCTCGAGTCTGGTGCGCGAAGTTGCCAAGTTCGGAGGAGACGTGACCGCACTGGTGCATCCCATGGTCGCCAAAGCTCTTGCCCGGCGGTTTCGCTCATGAGCTTTCGGGAGCAGCTCCTGGAGCGAGCCGCACGGCAGCGTGTGCGAGTCGTGCTCTGCGAAGGAGAGGATGAGCGGGTTCGGCTCGCGGTCGAACAGCTGAGATCCAGGAAAGTCGTGGAACCTATCGTGCTGGGCGGTGACGGACTGGACCCAGCCAAGGACCCACGCCTCAGCCGGATCGCCAACTTCCTGCGGGAACGCCGACCGGATCGGATCCGCGATGGCGTCCACGCGCTCGACGTTGCAGCCGAGCCGGTCAACTTTGGCGCGGCACTCGTTGCATTGGGTGAGGCGGACGGCTGTGTGGCCGGCGCCGTCTACCCGACCGGCGAGGTGGTACGCGCGGCGCTCTGGGCGATCGGGACGGCTCCTGGCGTGAGCCTGGTCAGCTCATCCTTCTACATGGTGCTTCAGGGTGGAGACTCGGTCCTCACTTTCACCGACTGCGCAGTGGTCCCGGAGCCAACGCCGGGCCAGCTGGCCGAAATAGCACTCGCTGCGGCTCGGGACCGAAGCCGATTGGTGGGTGATTCCCCTCGAGTCGCGTTTCTTTCGTACAGCACCAAGGGGAGCGCGGGGGGGCCCCATGTCGCCCGGGTACAGGAGGCGACGGCACATTTCCAGCAGCTCGCTCCCAACATCCCTTGCGATGGTGAGTTGCAGGCCGATGCCGCGCTCAGCCACGACGTGGGAGAGCGCAAGGCACCGGGCTCACCCGTGGCGGGTCGGGCCAACGTGCTGGTGTTCCCTGACCTCGATGCCGGAAATATCGGCTACAAACTGGTGCAGCGCCTGGGCGGCGCTGTCGCGATCGGTCCCATTCTCCAGGGCCTGGCTCGGCCGATGGCCGACCTGTCGCGCGGTGCCAGCCCCAACGATATTCTCGAGGTAACCGCGATGGTGGCACTGCAGGCCGAAGCAAAATCGATCTAGGGAGAGACCTGATGGGGTTCAGTGAGAGCAAGGGCGCTGGCGGTGTGACAGTGGTGCAGGTCGATGGACAGCTGATCATCGGCAATCGGCAGGAGCTCAAAAACCTGATACAGGCGGCTCTGGATCGAGGGGAGCGGCGGTTGCTGGTGGATTTTTCACGCACCGGG
>DATADG010000188.1:0-4433 GCA_036258655.1 Gemmatimonadales bacterium
CGCGTGACGATATCGTGATTGTAGATGTGGATCGCAACAAGCAGGTTCAGCGAATCGAGCTCAAGCTGAGCGGCGTAACGACGCCTGCGTGGAGTCCGGACGGGCAGCAGCTCGTTTTTACCGGCTACGATGGAGGGCTGAGCGACTTGTTTGTCGTCTCGCGGGACGGCAGCAAGCTTCGCCGTCTCACCCAGGACAAGTACGCCGACCTGCACCCGGTCTGGTCCCCGGACGGCCGAACTGTCGCCTTCGCGACCGACCGTGGTGGCGAGACGGATTTCACCAAGCTCGCTATCGGCAACTTCCGCATTGCACTGTACGACCTGGATACCGGATCCATTCGGGTGCTGGACCAGATGGATCAGGGAAAGAACGCGAGCCCCCAGTGGTCGCCTGACGGCCGCTCCATCGCCTTCATCTCCGATCGCAACGGCGTGAGCAACATCTTCCTCTATGAGTTGCAAGAGAACGCTCTCTATCAGCTCACCGACTTCTATACCGGCAGCCAGGGAATTACCCCGCTGTCCCCGGTGCTCTCCTGGGCTCCTCAGGCCGACCGTCTCGCATTTGTGTACTTCGAGAAGGGCCAGTACGACGTGTACACGCTCTCCAATCCACGAGGATTGAAGCGGCAGCCCTACCGGCACACTGCGCCTGACAGTAGCGGAATGCTCGCGACCACGTCTGCCAGCCCCATCGACACTACCCGCTCGCTTCAGGTGCCGGAGGAGGTCCGGTCTCAGGTGGGTGAAGGTGGCTCGATCTACCGTACGCCGACGCAGGGATTCCGCTCCAGCAGCGAAGTCGGTCGCACCAGCGACACGGCGCGTGTGGCCCAGCCGGTGTCTATAGCGGCGTTGCTGGATTCGGCGAGCTATAGTCTGCCCGACACGAGCGAGTTCAGCCTCAAGAATTACAAGGTTCGCTTTACGCCTGATTACGTCGCTCGCCCGGCCATCGGCTATGCGCGTGACAACTTCGGGCGCGGCTTCTTTGGAGGAACAGCGATCTCATTGAGCGACATCCTGGGCAATCACCAGCTCGTGTTCGCCGGATATGTCAACGGCAGGATCAGCGAAGCGCAGGTCCTGGCGGCGTACGCGAATCTCAGCCGACGCATCAACTGGGTCGCCGGGATCTCCCAGGAGCCATACTATTTCTACGAGCCGAGTGAGATCAGGGTTAATCAGCCGGCGAACGGCCTGAACACCTTTGTCACGAACGTCCGACGGCTGGTGGTGCGGTCGGCGTTCGGGCAGGCGTACTATCCGATCAGTCGCTTTCAGCGGATCGAAGGCAGTCTCCGCTTTGCCAATGTGGATGACGCCGTGCTCAGCATCCTGGAGCCGTACAATCCGTTCACAGGCTTTGCCACCGAAGACACCATCCTCGAGACCAACAACCGGCCAGGAGTGAACTACTTCCAGCCCTCGGCGGCCATGGTCTTCGACAACTCGTTGTTCGGCTACACCGGCCCATTCTATGGCCAGCGCTGGAGGCTGGACTTTGCCCAAACTATGGGCGATTGGAGATTCTCGCAGGTTACGGCGGATTACCGTCGCTATGATAAGATCGTTGGGCCCATCGTTCTGGCCACCCGGGTGTTGTACTTCGGCCGGATCGGCCGCGACGCCGAGCGCTTCCGGATTTTCGGCGGGAGCACCGACCTGATTCGTGGCAACACGTCCGGGTCATATCGGCGGAACGAGTGCCTGAATGCCGATGACATCAATACCCAGACCGGCTGCGCCGAGCTCGACCGTCTCGTCGGCACTCAGCTGGGGGTTGCAAGCGCTGAGATTCGCTTCCCCATTCTCACCCCTGCGTTCGGCTTCTTGCCCCAGGGCTTCCCGCCCATCGAGGGAGCCTTGTTCTACGACATCGGAGCCACCTGGGACGAAGAATCCATTCTCCGCTGGAGTCGTCGACCTGGCGACGATCCGACCCGCGTTCGAACCCCGCTGCAGACCCTCGGCGCGTCAGTGCGGGTGAACCTGTTCGGTTTCGCTATTGCGCGGCTGGACTATTCCATTCCTCAGAACCGGCCCATGGTCAACGGGCTGTGGACGTTCAGTCTGGGGCCAGCGTTCTAGAAGCGGGGCAGGCAGCACGCCGCGGACGTCGGCGGGTTCTTTGTACATCCGCTGCCCCCTGCCCCCCTGCCCCGCTGCCCCGCTATCTTCCCCCCGTGAATTTCCAGCCAACAATACTGGGAGCCGCTTTGTTGCTCCTTGCCATGGCGTGTGGTGGATCTTCCGATTTCGCTACCGGAACCCTCCCGGCCGCGTCACGAAGTGTGGCGCCGGTGACCGTGCTCAGAATTCCTCGAGACGGTGGTCTGGCGCACCTGTACCGGGTGCCCACCCTCGATTCGGCTGCCTGGAGGCCCGATGAGCGGCTGCCCCCTATCGAGCGAGTGATTGGGGCCGATCCGGAGCAGGGCCTCGTCTTTGTACTCGATCGAAAGACCAACGTTGTCGCTCTCGACCTGGACACCAGGCGGGTTCGTACATTCCTCGAAAACGTGCGCTACGCTACGCTGGGACCCGACGGCGCGCTGTACGCCGTCGATACCGGCAGCTCCGTAACTCAGCTCGTGCGGCGCACGCCAGTGCGGTTTCGAGCCAAGCTCCAGGGGAAGCCGGCGGAGCTGCACGGGACCATGAACGGTGCGCTGCTCGCACGACTGGCCGGCAATCGCCCGGCGCTCGAGTTCCTCGGCTCCGATCAGGCCCCCACTTCGACCCCACTACCCACCGGCGAGGTGGCCTCGACTTTCTTGGGTGATCAGGTGGCAGTGGCGGCTGATACCGCGGTCATTCTGTATACACCGCAGGGCAAGTCAAAACCCCGAGTCATTCGGGTCGAGGGTGACGCCCGGGCTGTGCTCTTCTCGCCCTCGGGACACCGCTTATACGTCGCGCGCGCGGCTGCTCCACTCCTCGTTCTTGACCGGTTCGAGGGAACCCCACTTCGTGAAATCGAGCTCCCCGGGCCTGCGCGCGCTCTGCGAGGTGATCTCTACGGCGGCTGGCTTCTGGTTCGGCCCGAATCTGGAGATTCGGTCTGGGTCATCGACGTGGGCACCGGGAAATACGTCGGAACAACTGCTACGCGCTGGAGCGACGACCTCCCCGCGGTAGCTCCCCCGCACACGTTGCTGGTCCGGCGCGGCGCCGATCTGATGGCGCTTGACCTTAGAAGCAAGGGCCTGACCCCGGTCGGCCGGGTCGAGGGCGGCGCTGCCGACTTCTGGTTACCGCTGGCGTGGCATCCCGCGGACGAGGGCGAGATTCCGGTGGAGACCGATTCGGCTGCGCTCGCCGCCGAAAGTGGGGCGAGTCGCCCTAACGTCTACCTTCAGGTGAGCAGCTCGCAGAATCCCACCTGGGCGAGTGAGCTCTCCGAGAGGCTTCGCGCGGCCGGCCTGCCGGCCTCGGTATTGACCCCACGCCGGTCCGATGAGGCCTATCGCGTGGTGCTCGGTCCCTACGCGACCCGCGAGCAGGCGGAAGAAACCGGCCGCAAGCTCGGCATGCCATCATTCATAGTCACTGCACAGGATCAGTCAGCTCAATAGCGTTCACCCTTCGTGGGGGGCAGATCGCATGAAGCTCACCAAGCTGGAATTGTCCGGCTTCAAGTCCTTTGCCGACACAGTTACGCTGACGTTCGAGGAAGGCGTCACCGCCATCGTCGGACCCAACGGCTGCGGCAAGTCCAACGTCTCCGACGCGGTCCGCTGGGTGCTGGGTGAACAATCGGCCCGCTTGCTTCGGGGTGGGAAGATGGAGGATGTCATCTTCCAGGGGTCAGCGGCGCGACGGCCGGTCAACGTGACGGAAGTGTCGCTGTACCTCGATAACAGCGACGGAGACTTGCCGATCGCATACCACGAGGTTGTCGTCACCCGTCGGCTCTCTCGGTCGGGTCAGAGTGACTATCTGCTGAACGGCTCTCCTGTACGCCTCCGTGACATCCAGGATCTGCTGCGGGGTACCGGATTGGGCAGTGACGCGGGCGTCGTCATCGAGGCAAAGATGATCGATCTGCTGCTCTCTGATCGGGCTGAGGAGCGACGCTCGCTCTTCGAAGAAGCAGCCGGCATCGGTCTCTACCGGGATCGGAAGCACAGCACTGAGCGCAGGCTGGAAGAGACCGCGGTGGACCTGCAGCGGGTGGAAGATCTCATTGCCGAGGTGCAGTCACAGATTCGAAGCCTGGCTCGACAGCGGGGAAGAGCTGAACGGCATGCCAAGCTGTCGGAGGAAAAGTTTGCCGTGCAGCTGACCCTCGCCCGGAAGCAGCTGGACCGGCTCACTGAGGAAGTTGCCGGCATGGAATCACGTTATGGCGAGCTGACCCGTCTGCTCCCCGCTATTCGTCAGCAGCTCGTCGACAGTGAGAGCCGCAGGGATGAGTGGTCCCGCGCC
>DATADG010000189.1:0-3120 GCA_036258655.1 Gemmatimonadales bacterium
TGCCGCCGAAGGGAAGCCAAAAAGCCCCGGCATTTCTGCCGGGGCTTTTTGGCGCGCGCCCCTTATCCCAGCTCAGTTAAAGGACAAGTCATGCAGCTGGCGAGCCTTCCAGTGCAAGAGATCGCATCAGGAGCCAAGAAATCCGCACTCCGTATGCACCTGAAGCCCTGCTACTCTGGTACAACAAATGCCTCCGCGACACCATGCATCTACTACTTCCCCTACACACGGGAGCTTGATGAAGAAGCCGTTGCGGCCAGAGGGCGAGTCTGATCCCATGGCGAGCGTGGTCGATCGGCTGTTGGCGCAACTCCCTGGCCTGCAGTCCGATCAACCGGAAGGAAGAGGAAGCCGCCCGCGTCCGCCGGAGATGCGAGCAGGTGCGGTGTCGTTTGCCACCCCGTCGCGAACTGAGATCAGCCCTACGCGAGTCTTGGCTACTTGGGCGCGGGTGGTGCTTGCGCTCGCTCTTGGCCTGATGCTGGCCCGATGGCCGTACAGTCAAGTGTGTGGTCTGCCGCTCCTCGCTTATCTGGCGGCGGTTGCAGTTCTCATCATAGCGGCTGGGGCTGGTGCGACGTCGGCCTGGAGAACAAGAAACGCTCTGGCGCATGTCATCGCGCTGATCCTCATATTCTATGGAGCGGCGCTTAGCATGGCGGAGTTGCTTCCCCGTACGGGCTATGCCGTGCGGCACGCCACCTGGCAGTGCAGTGCTTCGACTGACTCCTTTCACTGGGTCACTGCCCTCTACAGATAAAGCAGCATCCAGTCTTACAATGCGAGGGCCAGCTGCACTGCCTGACGTGGTACAACAAGAATTGGGCGCAGCGGCTGGTCCTGATGAGCTACCTGAAGTACTCCCTTGAACCCAGCGCGGCGGAGAGCCCGCATAACAGCAGTGTGCGCTTCCGCCGCCGTGTTGCATTCGTAGCTGAGATGCGCGAGCACGACCGCCGAAAGTCCGGGATGGCAGAGCTCGCCCAGGAGCTGGGCCGCAGCGCGGTTGGAGAGATGTCCGGTAGAGCCAGCGATTCGCCGCTGAACCACTGGAGGGTAGTCGCTGGTTCGGAGCTGTACTTCGTCGTGGTTTGCCTCCAGCACGATCCCGGTCACATCTCTGAGTAGGTAGCGAAGCGCCGCCGTCGGGCGTCCCAGATCGAAGGCTATTCCGACGCTCACTCCACGCGTGTCGCGCACCACCATCGCAAGAGGCTCCGCGGCGTCGTGGCTGGTCGGGCAGGCGTCGATCGTGAAGGGCCCGATCTCTACCTTGGCGCAAATACCCAGCGGCTGGTGCGTAACCTGACGCATTGCCGGGGCCAGATGACTCCAGGTTCCCGGGGCGGTAAGCACGGGGATACGAAGCCGGCGTGACAAGAGGGGTGCACCCCGGGAGTGATCTCCGTGCTCATGGGTGAGCGCGATTCCGAGAAGCCGACTCAGCTCAAATCCCACGAGCTCGGCGCGACGCTCGATTTCGCGCGCACTGAACCCTGCGTCGACGAGCAGGGCAACCCCTTCGGACTCAACGACGCAGCAGTTGCCCCTTGATCCCGACCCCAGCACGTACAGCGTAATCATCGAGTGTTTCGCTGATACGCGCGGCGGAGTGCCTCTCGCCGGCCCGGAGACAAGGACACGTTCCTTCGGCCCATCACCCGTTCGGCAACCCGCAAGAATCCATCCTCCGACATCCGCTCATCTCCCGAGCAGCCCCACGCGAACGGTGGTATGTACTTGGGAGGTGCAGCGGAGCCGAACACGTTTGCCCCGGCCGAGACCACCGTTCCCGTTCCCAGCAGCGTTCCAATCGCAGTCTTCGCGTGGTCGCCAATAAGGCTGCCGACGTTGAGTCGCCCGGTCTCGATCCGCTCGCCATCTACTTCCAAACGTACCGGGCCATACGTGTTCTTGAGATTGGAAGTTGTAGTGCCAGCCCCGAGATTGACCCATTGTCCCACGATGCTATGTCCTACAAAACCATCGTGGCTCTTGTTCGCGAATCCCAGAAACACGCTGGTCGCAATCTCCCCGCGAACCCGGCACTCCGGCCCGAACACTGAGCCACGCAGGAACCCGCCGAGCACTCGGGTGCCGGGGCCTATATAAAGTGGACCTTCGAGTCGAGTCCCGCTCCTGACCTCGGCGCCTTGATCGATGACCACCGCGCCCTGTCGCAGGTCGAACACAACGCCGGGTTCGACCGTTGCTCCGAGGGAGATCAAATTGGCTGAGTCTCCCAGCACGACGCTTCCTTCGGGCACTCCACCGTGCGGTGCCACGAGGAAGTCGGCGCAGTCTGCAATAAGCAACTCTTCCAGGGCGGTGAGCAGGTCGTAGGTCCCTCTCAGTAGAACGCCTTCGATCTCCAGCGCGGCGCCCTTGGTATGCGGCCCGTTCCAGCGCTCGCCCGCTGGCACCAGCCAGCCGATGGTCTCCCCGTGGTGGGCCAGGCGACGAACACCAGCGGCGGCATTGATCGGGACGCCGGTCGGAGCAAACCATGCAGCACCGATCAAGGCCGGACCTTCGATTGGCCCCGGCGGCTGTACGGAGGGCTCATCGCCTTCAGCAAGCCCCTCGGCGTGCTCGCCCAGAAGCGCCGTCGCGTCGTTTCCAACTGCCGCCTCCCACCGCTCCCGAATGCGCCAGACTCCTGCCCGAAGGTCGGCAATGGGCCGCACCCCGGCGAAGGGAGCCCACGATGGCCCGGGCGTCTCGGGCTCGAGCAGGTAGAGCGCGGTCACGACTCAACGTCGCGGATGTCGGGCGGTAAGGCCTCCAGCAGCTGCTTTATCGAAGCGGTGTGCTCGGTCGGCATCACGAGAATGCGACCATTGGCCTGCACCACCAGCAGATCCTGGACTCCGCTCAGCACTACGGTATCTCGCTCAGCCCAGACGATGCAGTCTTCCGAATGGTGCATATACGCGCGGCCAACAATCACGTTCCCATCGGGGTCCTTGGGCCTCACCCGGGTAAGCGCCTGCCAGGTCCCGATGTCGTCCCAGGCAAAGGCCCCACTCACCACGGCCACCGACGTACTGCGCTCGAGAAGTCCGACGTCGATCGATATGGGGGTGACCTCCCGGAAGAACCGGTCTACGTCGCCGGCAC
>DATADG010000190.1:0-17027 GCA_036258655.1 Gemmatimonadales bacterium
AGGGGTGATTTCAGCTGGCCAGGCGAAGTCGCTTCGAGCCCGGGCTCGGCGTCGGCCTCGCGATGCCGAAGCCGCGTTTCGGATAGCGGTCCAGATCCGGTCGGTGCTCTGGCGGGTCTTCGGTGCCATCGCCAGGGAGGAGCCTGCCGGTGATGCGCTGGCTCGGTTCAACCGGCTCCTGGCGGCAGCCGTCAAGCAGATGCGGGTAGCACCCATCATTCACCGGAGCCGGAGTGATCGGTTCCTCCAGCTTGCCTGGGATGAGGGTGACGAGCGGCTGGACTCCTTCCTCTGGGCGGTCGTCTGGTCGGCGGCGTCTCTCCTCGTCTCAGACGAGGTGCGGAACATCCGCATCTGCGGCGGCCCCGACTGCGGCTGGATGTATGTGGACCGCAGCCGCAATCAGCTCCGCCGCTGGTGTCAGATGGAGACGTGCGGCACGAGGGAGAAGACGAGGAGGCGCCGGGTAGGTGGCCGTCTTACCGCCTTTGAGCCGTAAACTTCCCTCGCAGTGTTTTCCCGCCAGTCTGTGCCTTGGCCTCGTAGGTCCCGACCAGTGAATCGCCCACCAGCCGAGCTTCGGTGCGAGTCACCACCTGAGCATTCAGGCTCGGGCTCCGATGCGGCTCCGACTGATAGACGATGGTACTGTCACTGGTGGACACGACATTCACTTTGTAGGTCGTTCCCGGACGGAACGCGATCGTCCCCACCAGTCCGCCGTCCGCTGCCCGGGTCCACGTCAGGGTAAACTCCTGTGGTTTGCTCGACCCTTCGTCCAATCCTCGCGCTGTCCAGGTTCCGATCAGCCGATCCGGCAGAGCGGTCATCGCCTGATCGGATCGGGCGGTGTCCTGAGCGGCGGTATCGGTGACTTGGGTTTGCCGTCCGGTGTCGCGCTGCTCACAGGCGGCGAGTGTCAAGACGGCGCAGAGCAGGTATCGCATGGCTGACTCCGAGTTGGTTCTCGCACCAAGATGCCACACGGAGCTGAACTCCACCACCTCAGACTGCAGCGACTTCCATCCCTGCTCCGACTTCTTGGACTTCTCCGACGTCTGCGACCTTCTGTATAGTGATCTCTGTTACCTGCCATGCTGCACACTCCCCACCGACAAGTAAGCATCCAGATCATATGATGGGAGCGCTGGCAGGTTACTGACGCCCGGTATGACCCGGGCACACGAAGGGGGAACCATGGAACCACGCGTCTTTGCCCATTCACAGAGCTATCGCCTCCGGGAACGGATGAGCGAGGCAGACATCCGCCACGGCCAGGAAGTCCGCGCCGATCTGACTGGCATCCGGGTGACAGCGGCTGTCGAAGGGTGGCGTACCGCACCGGATCCGAACATCGGCGCAATCTTCTTCTGCACGATGGGGCCGATCCGGATTCGCGAAGTCCTGCATCAGGGCGATGGGGATCCCCTGCCGACCGAGGTGGTGCTGGACGGGTTGGCCGTGCCGGGGCCGGGCACCTACGACATTCTCAATGCACTGGTCCACTCGAACGGCTCGCTCCTGGTGCGAGTCGACCAGAACACTGAGATCGTGCCGAGAGCGCTGGGAATGGGGTTGCCGTGGGTGTGATGTAGGTGGGAAAGCGGGTCAGCGGGAATGCTACGCAGGGGCGTACGACTTTCCCGCTTTCCGGCTTTCCCGCCCTATCGCGATAATATCGGTTCCACGTCCAGGTGAGCCGATTCTGAGCCCGCGCGTACCCGCCGCAGCAAGATTACAACCATCACGGCCGTCGCGACTGCAATGGCCGCATTGACCAGTGCGGCCAGCTGCAGCGACTCCACGAACGCCTGACGCGCTGTCCCCAGTAAAGTATCGCGAAGGGTTTCGGGTAACCGGCCGGCTTCGGCCAGCGCTCCGCCCAACGTACTTCGCATAGCTTCCGCCACCTGTGCTGGCACTCCACTCGGAATCGCCTCGCCCATAGTGCCGCGGTACACCGCGGTGCCGATGCTTCCCAGGACCGCGATGCCGAGCGCGCCGCCAAGCTCCGAGCTGGTCTCCGAAATCGCTGACGCGGCTCCAGCGCGTTCGACGGGCGCGCTCCCGACGATGAGGTCGGTCGCCAGAATGACGACCGGGGATATACCGAGTGAATAGATGACCGACCCCGTGACCAGCACCAGGAGGCTCGAGTTTCGGTCCATCTGCGTCAGCACGGCAAAGCCGATTGCCGCGAGCACCAGACCACCGCCCATGGCGTACGCCGGCCGGACGCGGCGGGCAATCACCGGCACGACCACCGAGCCGACGATGAAGGCAGCCATCGACGGAACGGTCCAGAGGCCTGCCTGCAAGGGAGAGAGTCCGAGGACGAGTTGTAGATACTGGGCGATGAAGACGTACATCCCAAACGCAATGAAGGTGCCGAGCGTATAGGCGGCCAACGATGTACTGAAGGCGGGAGAGCGGAAAAGCTCCAGGTCCATGAACGGGTCGGCCAGCCGCTGCTGGCGCCGCACGAAGATAAATCCGACCACAACGCCCGCTACGATCGAGACACCCGGCACCCACCCCATCCCATCCTCAGCCATTAGCTTGAGCCCGTAAATCATCAGAAGCACGGCGGCGAGGGACAGCGCTGCACTGAGGATGTCGAGCCTCCCTGCCTCGGGATCGCGGAACTCCGGCAGCAGCACCGGGCCGAGCACCAGCAGGAGCAGCATCACTGGCACTCCGATCAGGAACACCGATCCCCAGTGGAAGTACTCCAGCACGAGCCCGCCGATCAGCGGGCCGATGGCGGCACCCACTGAGTAACTCATCACCCAGATGCCGATCGCGAACGTGCGCTGCTCCGGGTTCAGGAACATGTTGCGAATGAGGGACAGGGTCGATGGGGCCAGAGTGGCTCCCGCGAGTCCCAGTAACGCGCGAGTCACGATCAGCATCTCCGCGCTGCTCGAGAATGCCGCGGCTACCGAGGCGAGCCCGAACGCTGCCGCACCGATAAGCAGTAGGCGTCGCCGGCCGATCCGATCTCCCAGCGTGCCCATGGTGATCAACGAGCCCGCCACCAGAAAACCGTAGATGTCCAGGATCCAGAGCAGCTGGGCGCTGCTGGGCTGGAGATCGGCACTGAGTGCCGGCACCGCCAGGTTCAACACGGTCAGATCCATCGAGTAGAGCATGCAGGGGAGGGCAATGACCGCGAGCCCGATCCACTCGCGGCGACCTGCTCTGGGAGGCATCACCCCATCTCCAGCGGTCATGCGCTTCTCGCCTATGACTGAGAAGCGGGACGCCGGTCGATGTCGACCGCAATGCCGCGCCACTTCCCCTGGTTGAACCGGGCAACACTCAAGATGCAGCGAGTGCCGTGGCCCAGGAGGATGGCAAGCCAGATATCAATGGGGTCCAGAGTGTCCAGCTGTTGAATGACAAAACAGATGCCTAGCGGGACGATGATTTGGGAGACGATCGAGATGTAGAGCGGACTCCGGGTGTCGCCGGTTCCTTGAAGACCACCGGTGTAGGTCAGCGCCGTGGAAATCAGCAGTCCGGACAGGCTCAGAATTCGTAAAAGCTGGACCCCAATTTCAACCACTGCCGGCTCGTCCATCCCGAATATCGCGAGCAGCTGCCGGGGAAACACGAGGAAGAAGAATCCTACGATCGCAGACCCCAGTATGCCGTACCGCGCTGCGAGGTGCACCGCTCGCTCGGCCCGTTCCGGGCGATTGGCGCCGAGATTCTGCCCTGCAACGGCAGCCGCAGCACCCATCAGGCCGATTGAGGTCCAAGTGATCAGGGAAAAGAGTTGGGTATATGCAACGGAGTATGCAGCCTGCGCCGCCGCGCTCTGGGCCAGGGACCCGATGAAACCCAGCAGGATCACCCCCCCGATGTTCATCGCAATCCCCTGAATTCCCGCGGGTAGCCCGAAACGGAACAGCTCTCTGATGATGCCCCAGTCGGGTGCGTAGCCACGCCCCCGGGGAAAGGAGACTACCCAGGCACCGCTCCACAGCTTCACCAGGGAGTACACCGCAAGAAGTCCCGACGCGATCACGGTTCCCATCGCAGCTCCGGCTGTCCCGAACGCCGGAATGGGGCCGAACCCGCTGATGAGAATCAGGTTCAGCACGAGGTTCAACACCGTGAGTGCTATCCCCAGAACCATGGGGGTACGCGCATCCCCTGCCGAGCGTAATGCGCCACTCAGCATGTAGAAGATCAGCATGCCGCTGCTGAACACGAACATGATGCGAAGGAAAGGAAGCGCCTCGGCCGTGACGCCCGGGGCGGCATTGACGAGGTCGAGCAGCCAGGGAGACGCGACGTAGCCGAGCGGCGCCATAATGCCGAGCGACATGATGATCGCGGTGAGAAACGCCTGGTAGACCGTTCGGTCCACCTTGTCCTTGTCGCCCGCGCCGGCAAAGCGGGCCACCAGTACACTCATGCCGGTGAACAAGGAGGAGATGAAGATGATGACCACGAGAATGATCTGCCAGCTTACACCGATCGCGGCGTTTGCCCGGTAGCCGACGAGATGTCCCACCAACACGTGGTCCACGATCCCCTGCAACCCACCGATGATGTTCGTGAGCATGGTAGGCCATGCAATCTTCCAGACCGCGGGTTGCAACGGCCCTTCAACGAGCGAGCGGTCGTACCGCATCGCCGTCGGTGCAGCCCGGGTGGCTTCCGGAACCGGAGTGGCCAGGGGAACCGGCGTGTTGACTTCCGTCACCGAACTCTCAGTCAGCGGATGAGAGAAAGAGTCATGTGGGAGAAGCGAAGCCTCCCTTTAACTTCGGTCAGGGCAGGCTCCCTTCGCGCGCCGCTCGCGATGACTTCTCCAGTCGTTCGGCTCGACGGCGCCGGAGCCACTCGTCCAGACTGAACGGGCCCGGGCCGTTGCCGGCCAAGAAAAGAAAGATGAAGCAGTAGAGCACGGCTGGCTGGCCCTGGTTCAGGATCGGCCAGAAGCCCTGGGGGAAGTGTCCGATGAAGTAGGCGAAGGCCATCTCACCTGCGGCAATAAACGCCGCCGGACGGGTGAAGAGGCCCAACATGATCAGGGTGCCGGCGACCAGTTCGATCACACCCGCTGCAATGAGCAAGGGAGTGAGCTCGACGCCAGGCGGCATTCCTCCGAACCACCCCAGCAGCTTCATGCCGCCGGGGTGGATGAAAAGGAAGCCGGAGATGATTCGCAGGAGTGAGTGGGTGAAGCCGGCGACCCAGCCCATGCCACTCACCGCAGGTCGAGGGTTGTATCCGTATGTGCCCATCGCCTCCTACCGCTCAGCACCGGCCGCACCCTTAGCCGCGGCCCGGTTCGCACCAGCGTTGGGATCAGTCTCCCAGATGGCAAAGATGTTTCCTTCTGTGTCGGTCAGCTGCGCGAACCATCCCATCCCGGGCACCGGTGACTTGCCCATCACCACCTTGGCGCCGAGCCGCTCGGCTTTGGCGACGAATTCATCGACGTTTTCGACGCTGATGTAGTTGACTGGAGCCTGGCCCGGCATCATTCGCGGCATGAGTCCGCCGTTTACGCCCGGGCGCGTCGGCATGCCACGGTCATCGGTAGGAACAGTGCCCACCATCCAGTACTCGAAGTTCTCGGGCCGGTAATCCATGCCTTCGACCTCTTCCGACGTGCCTTCCCACCGCTGGATGTCCCACCCGAACAGCTCACGGTAAAATCGGGCCGCCCGCTCCGGCTGATCGGCCGGAATCTCGAAATGCACTATGGTGTGATCCATGGAAGCGTCCTCCAGTGAGGGTTACATACTAGACGGTATGTCATACAGCCTGGCCCTGCAGACGTCAAGCAAGTTGACAGGTCAGTGGCTGGATCGTTACATACCGAATGGTACGTAGCACTCCGTTCAGGAGATTCATGGCGAAGAAACCGGCAAGGCGCCGGCGGCAACCCGATGTCACGCGAGAGAGGCTGCTCCAGGCGGCCTTCGAGGAGATCTACCGCCGCGGCTATCAGGCGGCGAGTCTGGATACCATTCTCCACAAGGCAGGTGTGACGAAAGGCGCCCTGTACCACCACTTTCCTGATAAAGCCGCGCTGGGACAAGCAGTTGTCGACGACATAGTTAGTAAGTTTCTGCTGGACCGCTGGCTCGGAGTGCTGGAGAAACAGGGCGGTGATCCCCTGACTGCACTCCAGGGCATGTTGAAGGAACGATCCCTCCATCTGACTTCAGAAGAAGTCGAGCTGGGTTGCCCACTCAACAACCTTGCGCAAGAGATGTCTCCTCTGGACGAGGGATTTCGGCGGCGAGTAGCCGAAGCGTATGCGTCATGGATCGACGGGTTCGCCAAGGTGCTGCAGGGAGGACAGGCGGAAGGCAGTGTTCGGCCGGACCTGGACCCGAAGAGAATTGCCACTTTTCTGGTCGCCGCGATAGAGGGGTCGTTCGGGGTGGCGAAGGGTGCCAGGAGCGCGGCTCTGCTCCGGGCCAATCTGAGCACCCTAAGCACCATGCTGGATAGCCTCCGTCCAGAGAGTCCACGTGGCCGACGTGCTCACAAGGCGGGGCGCGCGCGGTCGGAGCCGGGTCGCTGAACAGCGTCGGGTTGACTCACCGAAACTATTTCTTACGATATATCGTACGTCAGCTCGTACGAAATAGCTGACACTTACAGGAGGCGAGTCGATGTGTAACCCACGTGATGACTGGGGCTTCGGGCCAGGTTTCCCGTTCGGCCGCTGGTGGGCAGGACCCTGGCAGACCCGTGGCCGAGGACCGCGGCGCAGAAGCCAGATGTTCGAGTCCGGCGAGGTCAAGTTCGTCATTCTCCGGTTGCTCAAGGAAAAGCCCCGCCATGGCTACGAAGTCATCAAGGCGTTGGAAGAGAAGCTAGGCGGCTACTACACCCCATCGGCGGGTACGGTGTATCCCACGCTTCAACTCTTGGAAGACGAGGGCTACGTCCGGGCGGTCGAGACCGAAGGCAAGAAGGTGTACCATGTGACTCCGGAAGGTGAGCGCTACCTGGAACAGCATCGGGATGTGCTGGAAGAGATTCTGGACCGGGTTCGGGAAACCGTGCGGGACTTTACCGGCGGGGGGTTGGGTGAGCTTCAGGGAGCGTTCGTGCATCTCGCCGGCGTGACCTTCAAGCGGGCGTGGCGTCGAGGACCGGAGGATCCAGCGCTGACACGGGTCGCGGAAATTCTGCGTAAAGCCGCGGAAGAAATCGAAGAGACGTGGGGCCCGGGTGGGGCAGCTGGACAGGGCGGCGGGGCGGCGTAATCAGCAGGCGTAGTGACCCACCGTGTGGTTCGGAGATTGGAGGATGACGATGGGCTTCTTTGGAATGCTGTTCTGGATTCTGGTGCTCTGGTTGGTGTACCGTGCCTGGCGGAGCGCGCATCCCTGTAGGGCCGTCGAATCAGGCGGGTACAGGGGCAGAGACTTCGCCGTCCGTGATGAGCGGCAGGACTATATCGACGCTCTGGAGTCCAGGTTGAGTGAAGTCGAGGAGCGACTCGACTTCACGGAGCGGCTGCTCGCGAGTAAAAGCGGTGAGAAGTAAGAGGTGAGATGTGACGGGTAGAAAGCGGTGAAGGGTGAAAAGTAAAGAGGGCAAGGATAGAAGTGCGTCATCCTGAGTTAAGCGATGGCCTAGATCGGTCGCTTCGCTCAGGATGACGTTTTTTATGTCCACTCCCTTCTGCCTTCCACCTGCCATTTCCCCGCCTTACCTCCTGCCCCCGCTGCGTCACGCCCTCATGGCCGCAGCCAGGACCCCTGGCACCTGTTTCCAACTCGCATGCTCCTCCAGCTTCGTCATCCTGGGCATCAGTTTGTGCGCGCTCCGGTGGGTCGGGAAGTAGGTTGGCTTCGGCATGGCAGTAAGCGGATGCCGCAGCACTGCTTTCTCGAGGTCCTCCAGCATCGGGGTGTTGTGAACCCAGCCCCTACCGCTTTGGATATCGGCCAAAGTTGAGCTGGGATGCGCGCCCCAGGGTGGGGTAACGAAGGCAAACAGGTAGCCGGCCCAGGCATTCACACACACGGCACCATATCGCAGGTTGGCGATGGAGCGTTCAACCGAGCCGGCCAATACCGGGTCCTTCATCGTCTTCGGGTGCACTACCAGTCCAGCGGAGAGGTTGCCCCAAAGTCGTTCGTTTGCAAAGCTTACGGACTTGTCGAGGAACTCGACGGGGTCATCGCTGCCGACCTGAGTCTCGAAGAGTACGGGACAGAATGACTCGCTGGTAAATCCGCGTTCCAGGCGGTTCTCGGCATCAACGTCCCGCACCAATGTCCACGGGAGCATCTCCTCGGTCTCGCTCCCGAACCGGCTCGCCGCGCGACGCTCGGCTGTGTAGGAGCGAAAGCGATCCCGGGCACCCGGGTAGTATGCTTTCCGCGGCGACGCCTTCGAGAGTGCCCGCTCGATCCCTGCGAGGAACGCCTCCCGATGTACCCAGCCCTTCGGAAGGATCAGCACTTTATTAGCGTTACAATCGAACGCCGCGTTGTAGGTCAATCCCGCAGCCACGTCTTCCGCCTGGTACAGCAGCTGCTTTTCGGTATACGGCCCGGGCATGACAATCACAGGAGACACATTGCCCAGCTCGGCCGTCACCGGCTTCTCCAGAACCGGAGTTCCCTCCGATTTCCGTCTCTCTCGCTCCGGACCCGGTGGTCCCCACACGATTTGATCGAAAGTCTGGTCAGAGCCGGTCAGGTGGATCTCGTCGACGTCGGGGTGGCTGGCGAGATAGGATCCTTCTTCCGAGCCGCCGTACACGACGGCCAAGTAATCCTGTCGAATGGCCTCAGTGAACGCCTCCTCCAGAAACGGACCCAGGTATGCATTGACTGGATTCATCTTCAGGATGCAGACCTTGCCCTCGTTGAACATCTTGCTCAGCACATCCATCGAGGGTATCCCGTTCACGTTTCCTCCACCCAGCACCAGGACGATCCGGCCATCGTGATCGGGCCGTTTGTAGAACCGCGCCCGCGCATTTTCCATGGCTTCCTCGGTGACTCCGGGCTGCAGGTGCACATCGACCCGGACGCCTTGAAAGAGCAATGCATCGATTGGACCGGCCGGGAAAACTTGCACGGTGAGGCGCTGGTCGGCTGTGCGTCCGAGCTTGCCCACTTTGGTGTTGCCGGTGTGCTTGATGGAGGTCAACGATTCACGGATGAGTCTGAGGTGCCGAACGACGAACCAGGGACCCAGCGTCCACTCCTCGCCCTCGAGTGGTCCGCCGAGCGGGATACCTTTGGCGGTACACGCTGCGTGCACACTCTGTTCGGCGATTCGGAGGTAGCCTGCCTGCATGGCTCGGGCGAGCTGCAAACGCTGGTCGATCGAAAGATTCACAAACCTGCGTGCGCCCTCTATCAGCCGGGCCACGACTTGGTCCAGTTGTGACTGCGTGGTTGGGACCGGCTGCGCAATCGTCGATGTCGTCATGATTCGCTCCTCCTGATGGGTGCTACTCTAACGGGGCCACAACCAGCCGAACGTCCCCGCTGTCACCAGGCCGTACAACAGTCCGTCGAACACTTCCTTCCAGGCGATCCGCCAGGGTTTCCCCATCCAGATCGCGGCGGGAACCTGGCCCGCGGCATAGGCCAGGAACGCCGTGGCGCCAACGACCCGGAACACGTGCAGGTACGGAGAGCCGAGCGAAATCGAGTTCGCGGCCACATAAGCCACGAAGAGCGAGACCACCAGAGAAAAGATGAACCACTGGAGCAGCGGCCTCCCCATGCTGGGTACTCCGGGACGCAACACGTTGAGCACGGCCACGGGACCCTCGGTGTACTTCTGCTTCATCTCCGGAGTCTCCATCTGCTTCATCTCCGGACAATACGGGATGATGTACTGTGCAGGAGCCGGACTGCCGGTCCGAATGGCCGCGCGGACCGCGTCCTCGTTGGGAAGCCGGCTGTAATCCTTGTTGTGATACTTGAGCACCATATGAATGATGCTGCTGGTGATGAAGACGAGCACTGCGGAGAGGAGGATAGGAAGCCAAAGCGAACCAAGGCCGACCATGGCGCCTCCGAGCTGGTATGTGGGGGAGCAGCGATAAGCTACAACCCGAATCTCCGGTGCGCGACCGGTACCCACAGGGAGGCGGCCTGCACCTCGTTCACCTGGGCCCGGCCGATAGTGTTGTTGTCGGTACCGAACCAGATCTGGCCACTGCGATCGTCGAAGACCATATGGCGCACCGTCCCGCCGCCACTGGGTATCGGCGTCACGCCGAAAAACTTCTCGGTCTTGGGATCGAAACCAACCAACCTGTTTGGTTGGGAGCCGGTCTCCACTATCCAGAGCCGGTCCTTGCTATCCGCCGACATGGCATACGGGAGGGCCTTCACTCCACCCGGCAGCGCCCACTCCCTGAACTTCCCGCTGGTTGGGTCCAACCGACCGAGATAACCACGGGCGTAGTCCACGTACCAGATGCGGTCATCCGAGGTAATCGCAATACGACGACCCCGGGCACCGTCGTCCGGTAATGCATACTCTTTGACCCTGAGCGTCGCGGGATCGACCGTGCCGATCTTGTTGCTGCCGAACTCATTGAACCAGGGACGTCCCCTGGAATCCACCTCGATCCCATAGGGTCTCGCGTTGGCGGTAGCGACCTCGATCAGGTCCACCTTTCCAGTTTTCTTGACCAGTCGGCCGACGAAGTTGCCGTTCTGAACCGTGAACCAGATGTTGCCCTTGCGATCATCAACCAGCGTGTGGGGATCTCGCGCCGCGGGATCCGGCATTGGATACTTCGTGATTTTCCCGCTCTCTGGATCGAGCCTCCCGATGTGGGCGTTGCCATTCCCAGCATACCAGACCCTGTCCTTCTGGTCGACGACCAAGTTGTGCGGCAGGGTTCCTTCCTCGAGCTCGAATCGACGAAAGTTGCCGCTGGCGGGCTCGAGGTAGGCCAGGTAGTTGCCCTTCTGACCCACGAACCAGACGCGGTTCCGGCTATCCACGAACGGATCACGGGGCCTCGAGTCTGGGTAGGGCACCGGCCATTCTCTTATGGGAACCTGCGCGGCCACATGGCTGGCAGAGCATAGCAGCGTAGCTGCTGAAAGGGATAATGTCGTAATCGTCTTCGACACGTGCATCCGAGACACTCCTGTTGTAAAAAACGCAGTCAATATTGCACCGGTCTACACGCCTACATCCAAACCCGTCATGCGCTGGTACATCTGCTGAACTGTTCCGATAGTATCCGCCTCGCTGGCCCTCTTGTCGGTGCGATAGCGCTTTACCCTCGCAAAGCGGAGAGCGACCCTACCTGGATACTGGGTGCTCGCCTGTACTTCGTTGAACGCAACTTCCACTACCAGCTCCGGCCGGACAAACACGGTTATTCCATCCCGCGCCACTTCCAGCTCGAGAAGTTTTTTCGTTTGCCACGCGAGCATTTCGTCGGTCATGCCCTTGAATGTCTTTCCCAGCATTACGAAACCGCCATCCGCGGGGTTCCGTGCGCCGAGGTGAAGGTTACTGAGCCAGCCGTGGCGCCGGCCATGGCCCCACTCGGCCGCCAGAACGACAAGGTCCAGTGTATTCGCAGGCTTGATCTTGAGCCAGCGGCGGCCCCGGTGGCCGGCCTGGTACGGAGCGTCGAGCGCCTTGGCCATGATACCCTCGTGACCTCGCTCCAGGGCCACCTGAAGAAATCGACTCGCTTCTTCGGGCGAGGACGTGACAGTTCGCGGCACAAGCATCGGCACGGGGATGATGTCAGCCAGGGCATCGAGACGCCGTCGCGCCGGCTCGTCGACGAGAGGACCACCATCGAGATACAGCAGGTCGAAGAAAAACGGTGTGAGGGGCAGCTCCCGCCGCATCCGCTCGATGTCGAGCCGGCGGCCGAAGCGGCTCATGGTAGTCTGGAAAGGATGAGGGGTGCCGTTCTCCCGGAGCGCGATCACCTCTCCATCCAGAATCAAGTCGCGAGCCGGGAGCGCACGGACGGTTTCCACCAGCTCGGGCACTGCGGCCGTAACGTCATTGAGCCTCCGCGAATACACCGCAACCTGGTCGCCCGACTTATGGACCTGAATTCGCGCGCCGTCGAGCTTGTACTCCAGCGCCGCCTCGCCCAGCTCCTCGATGGCAACGTCGGCGTCGTCCGCCGAACCAGCCAGCATTGGGTGCACCGGCCTGAAAAGTTGAGTAGCAAAGCCGGCGAGCCCTGTGCCTTCTCCCGCCAGGGCCGCCCTGGCCACGGTCGTGAGGTCACCTGCCATCATTCGCGCACGGCGAATGCTGTCCGCGGGCAATCCCGAGGCCCTGGCAACAGCTTCCACCATCAGCCCTTCTACAGCCCCCTGCCGCAGCTCACCCACCACCAGCCGGAACAGGAAGTGCTGCTCGTCTCTGGTCGCACGAGAGAAGAGTTCCTTGAGGAGCCTCTGGCGCTCTGTGGTCGAGCCTCTGCCCGGTGACACCGCCGCAATTCGCTCAAACACGGCGTCGACATCTGCCAGCTCGAGCGTGGGGGAGTGCGCCGACTCCCCCTCTGCCGCCGCCTGGAGGGCGGCATAGCCTATGTTGAGTCTGGATTGACGGTAGGATCCCGAGAGGAACGCGACAGCAATCTCGATCTCATCGGGACCGGCTTGTGCAAGCAGCGAGGCAAGCAGGCGGATTTTATCCAGCCGCCCAGGGAGCTCGGCTACCCTGTGGGAGACCTCCACCAGCTCGGCGAGTTTCATGAATGCCGAGCTGGAGAGCTCTTACTTCGGCTGAGCAGCCTCAATAGCCTCGGTGAGATTGTCAACCGCCTCGCTCACTCCGGTCCTGATCTGTTCCCAGTTATCAGCGGTGGCGGCGTCCACCCGTTGGAGATTCCGATTCACGGCCTGGCGGGCCGCGCGAATGTTAGCCAACGCCCGGTCACTCACCGCCCCTCCTCTGGATTTGGCCTGATCGGCGAGCTCTGCGATTTGCTGATCGATGTCAGTCATCTGCTGCCGGATCGATTGGGCGAACTCCTGGCGCTGCTCGAACGCAAAGTCGCCTGCACCAGTCGTCGGGTCAGGCATATCCGGCGCCGGGGCCGAAGTCACTCCCGGAGCGGTGTCGACGACACCGCCAGTATCACTGGCTTCATCCCGTCCGCAGCCCAGGGCAGCGACCAGGGCGAAGGTAGCTAGAGGCAGAAGCAGTCGAGGCATGGATGTCTCCTGTGGAAGAGGAAAAAGCCAGGTCAGCTTACAGGTACAGGCTCGGACCGGCGATGTCCCGGACGCCGATTGAGAGGTACGGAATCGGCCGGAGCACCGGTCATGCCGAGATAGCTCCGAAGACGGGCACTGCTGGGTTTTCGCACCAGCGCGTGTACCAGGTCGGCAGAAGGCTCGACGTCTGGCGATAAGGATGTAGTCCGACCGGCCACTCGTGCCAGGATGGGAACCCCGTTTCGGTAAAGAATACGATTGGAGGTCAGCGCGGGGATCCGGTCACCCGGAGTGATGATTCCGGAGAGATTGAGCGGATCAGCAGCACTGATGCCTAGGAGCTGCTCCTCCGTGTTGAGCCGCCGGATGGCCCGGAGCTGGCCAACGGCCTCCGGCAACGCAAACTGTTCACCCGACATTCCGGTCACAAAGCGACCACCTCTTATCTCACCTCGCGCCTCAAGCCGACGATACACCATCAGCAGCTCACGCCAGGGAGGGAGTCCCTCCTCCCGAGCGAGAAGTCGCTTGAAGACAACGCCGTATCGCAGGAGCAGCGTGCGCGCGTGGTGCTCGGGAGCGCCTTCCGCAATGCTGTGGTTCCGTGCTTCCGCCCCACGCAGCAGGAACCAGCGACCGGCACTCTCGATGCCCTGTGGTACCGTCCGATGTCGCCGCCGCTTCCCGCTGAGGGGTTTCCGCTTATTGGAGGGAGTGATCAGTGCACGGAGCCCGGCAAAGCTGTCGGAGCTCACCAGTCCTGCTCCGGCCAGTTCGCTGAGGGCCTGCTCCACATGGGTTGGCAGAAGTCCGCTGGCGGCGACCAGCTCATGAAAGAATGAGGCGCCCCGCCCGGACAGGACCTCACGAATCAAGGCAGCATTGCTGGACAGCTCGAAGCCAGCGCCAGCGTGATCTCCAAGCCAGTTGTTGGTATGCTCCCGGAGGAACAGCGCTATGGGCGTGGAGCGAATCGGTCCGGCGATACGCCGCTCCGGGGCGCCGGCTGAGAGTCGACCCCAGGCCACGCGTCCGGTCATGCACAGCGTGTCGAGCAGCGCGGGGTCATAGTCTTCGCAGCGGGACGAGAGCACTTCGCTCTCCCAGGCCGATGCCGGAAGCTCGAGGCCTTCCAGTTGAGCAATGAGGGCGGCCAGCCCCTCCAATCCTGCAACCCGATAATCCGGAGCGACCCGCTGCCAGGCAAACAGGAACCGCATGAAATCGGCGGCGCTTACCGGCTCGATCTCCGCGCGCAGCCGGTTGAGGGTGTAACGATGAATTCGGGCGAGAAGCCGGCGCTCGCACCACTCCAGCTCCGCAGTGTCTCTGGTAAAGCGACCCCGCAGGATTACGCCTTCGCCCTCCAGCGCGGCGAGGGCAACATCGGCCTCGGTGTCGGCGATGTTCAACGAAGCGGCGAGCTGGGATGCGGTGGCGGGTCCGGTAATGCCCAGGCGACCCCGCAACAGCTCACGGATTGCATCCTCTCGGGGAAGGGTGGAGCTGACATTTCCCACGCCATCGTACGGTCTGCCGATCGTCGCGATCAAGTCCACTTCGGCCGCTCGCTCCAACGCAACCCACACCACCCGTCCCGGTGCCAGCTCTCTCCGAGCAGCGCGGCCTGCCTGAACCAGTTCCTGGAAATATTCGCTCCACGAGTGTCCGTCCCGGCCCGAGATCCCCTCCAGCTCAGTCAGAAACCCCGAGGTGAGAAGGGTGTCGTGCAGCTCGTCGGCATTCTGAATCTCAGGCCAGGCCTCGTTCCGAACCCGCTCGATGGCGGCGGCATCCAAGGCTCCGAGATCATCGGCAGAGGATGGTTCGAAGGCACGCCTGGTATACACCGCCTGGGTTCGGCGCTCCTCGGCCGGAGCATCGTCCAGGAAGGCATAGGGTCTGGCGTTCAGAATCTCGTGCGCCAGCGGAGAGGGTTCGGGCAAATCCCGCGCTACCAGCCGGACATCGCCTGAATGAATGCGCTCGAGAATGCGCCTCAGTCCGTCCACATCCATGACTTCATGGACACAGTCATCGATCGTCTGCCGCACCAGGGGATGATCCGGTATTTCCCGGTCGCCTGGAATGTTCTCGAGACATGCCGCGGCATCGGGGAAAGCCGCGGCAAGAAGATCCTCCGCCTGCATCCGTTGGATCTGGGGCGGGGTTCTGCGTCCGCCGCGGCTTCGAGGAATAGCAAGGGCAATGTTGGCGTTCCAGCGCCAGTGTGTGCCGAACATGGGCGCGTCGAGCAGCGCCTGGACCAGAATCTCTTCTACAGTCTCTGGGTGGAGAAACCGGAATACCGTCTCGAGAGGAAATGAGTGCTGTGGACCGAGCGAAAGAAGCAGGGAATCTTCCGTGGCTGCCGCCTGGAGCTCGAAGTTGAACTGGCGGCAGAACCGCTTGCGGAGGGCAAGTCCCCAGGCGCGGTTTACCCGGCTGCCGAACGGGGCGTGGATGACGAGCTGCATCCCACCCGCCTCGTCGAAGAAACGCTCCGCCACGATGGTGTTCTGCGTGGGCAGCTCACCGAGGAGACGCCTGGACTCGGCGAGATACTCCAGCAGCTGATGGGCCGCGGCTCGTGCTGAGGCTGTCTCATCTCCGACCCCCGAGAGATCCTTCGGTCGCGGCGCTCCCTCAGGATGAGAACCATCGAGGAGTGTCTCAATCCAGGCAGCTGCTTCGGGCCGGTTTTCCAACCGCTCCTCCACGCCTCGACGGAACTCCGCGACCGCCGCCGACAGCTCATCACTTCGGGCCGGCGACTCACCCAACCAGAACGGGATACTGGGTGGTTGGCCGCGCGCGTCTTCAACCCGGACGGTCCCCTGCTGTACCCCGAGAATCCGCCAGGACGTGTTGCCCAGTTGGAAGATGTCACCCTGGAGGCTTTCGACCGCAAAGTCCTCGTTGACTGTACCAATGAAGGTGTTGTCAGGCTCGAGAATGACCCGGTAATCGGCATTATCCGGGATCGCGCCTCCCGAAGTAATCGCGAGCAGACGAGCACCCCGGCGGCCACGGATGCGGTGATTCACTCCATCATGATGGATCAGGGCCCCCCGTCGTCCGCGGCGAGTGGCGAAGCCGGACGCCAACATGCGGATGACTTCGTCGAACCCCGCTCGTTCCAGGTCCCGGTAGGGATAAGCCTGTCGGCACAGGGAATAGAGCTCGTCCTCCGCCCAATCCTCGGCCGCGGTCTCCGCCACGATATGCTGTGCCAGGACGTCGAGTGGCTTGTCTCGAATGACGATCCGGTCCAGCTCTCCCTTATGAACGCACCAGATGATGGCGGTGCATTCCACCAGCTCATCCCGGGTGAGGGGGAACAGCCGCCCCTTTGGCAGGCCGTGCACGCTGTGACCCGAGCGACCGACGCGCTGGAGGAAGGTGGAGATCCGGCGGGGTGTTCCCAGCTGGCAGACCAGGTCCACGTGACCGATGTCAATCCCCAGCTCCAACGATGCCGTCGCGACCAACGCCTGCAGCTTGCCGCTCTTGAGCCGGTCCTCTGCTGCCAGTCGGGTTTCCTTGGAGAGGCTCCCATGATGGGCGGTGACCGCTTCCTCACCCAGCCGCTCGCCGAGATGCCGGGCGACCCGCTCGGCCATCCGCCGGGTGTTCACGAAGACGATGGTCGTCCTGTGGGCTCTGATGAGCTCCGTGAGCCGATCGTACACCTCGCCCCAGACCTCGCCAGACATAACCGCCTCGAGCGGAGACTTGGGAAGCTCGAGTGCCAGATCGAGAGCGCGGCGATGCCCGGCGTCGATGATTCGGGCGGGGAGGCGGAGGGGCGGACGGGCGGACCCCCGGCTAGCATGAGTCTCGGATTCG
>DATADG010000191.1:0-21059 GCA_036258655.1 Gemmatimonadales bacterium
TCCGCGACTCGGCGGAAACCGCAGGAGCGAAGCAGGTGCTGATGGTTGCGGAACCCATGGCGGCCGCCATCGGTGTAGGTCTGCCCGTCGAAACACCGACCGGTAACATGGTCATCGATATCGGCGGCGGCACCACCGAAATTGCGGTGATTGCCCTGTCGGGCATTGTGTCCGACACCTCCATCCGCACTGGTGGTGATGAGCTGGACCAGGCCATCGTGCAGTTCATGCGCAAGAACTACAACCTGCTGGTCGGCGAGCCCACGGCCGAGGCGATCAAGATCAAGATCGGCTCTGCCGCTCCAACGGGTGACGAGCGGGAAATGGAAGTGAAGGGGCGCGACCTTGTGTCAGGTATTCCCAAGACCGTTCGGGTGCACTCCACGGAGATTCGGGAGGCGGTGCAGGAGCCTATCCAGCAGATTGTCGATGCGGTCCGCCGCGCACTGGAGATCACGCCGCCCGAGCTGGCCAGCGACATCGTTGATCGCGGCATCGTGATGACCGGCGGTGGAGCCCTCATCCGGGGACTCGACCTTCTACTCGCTCAGGAGACCGGGCTCCCGATCCATGTGGACGAGGATCCGCTCACCTGCGTGGTGCGCGGGACTGGGCGTATCCTGGACGACTACGAGAAATACCGCAGCGTCCTGTCTGCCTGAGTATGGTCAGCATTTCAGATCGCCGTTATACCCGCCGAGACACCGTTCTGTTCATTCTGTGTCTCGGCCTTTCTATTGTGGCCCTCTTCTCGCCCGTGACGTGGAGCTACGGTGTCTCGAATGCCCTCCGGCGCACAGCGCTTGCGCCTCTGGTGTGGCTTCAGACCATGGCTGAGGAAGGCCGCACCAGCCGAATGCGGTTTCGCGCCGTTACAGCCCAGCGGGATTCCGCAGCGTATGTCGCGCAATTTCTTCCCGCCCTTCGAGCGGAGAATGAGCGGCTGCGTCAGCTACTCAAACTGAGCCACCGACTCCCGGCGGCATATGTGCCTGCCGAGGTGCTGCATCAGCCGCAGGCGACCGATGGCCGGACGCTACTCCTCAGTGCGGGGTCGAGGCATGGGGTGGCTCCGTTCAATCCGGTGCTTGCTCCGGAAGGTCTTATTGGAGTCATTCTGACTGTCTCACCCACGAGCAGCATCGCAATGTCGTGGGCTCATCCCGAGTTCCGGGTAAGCGCCTTTACCGTCAGCGGCAATGCGCTCGGCGTCGTGGCGCCATCTGCCGAGGGCCGACATGCCGAAGGCGCGCTCGAGCTACGCGGAGTGCCGTACCGGGACTCAGTGCCGCTCGGCACCCTGGTGCTCTCGTCGGGTCTCGGTGGCGTGTTTCCCAAGGGAATCCCGGTTGGCACAGTGACGGGTACGGTTCGGGAGGAAGCGGGTTGGGAGCGAGTCTACCGGCTGCGGCCCGCAGCTAATCCTGGATCGGCGACTCACGTCCTGATCCTGGTCGGAACCCGGACAACCGACCTGGCCAGGGCGTTTCCCACGGACTCTCAGCTCGAGGCCATGCGGCAGGATTCGATCGCCCGGGTGCGCCGGGCGGACTCGATCGTGGAGGCCACGAGAGCGGCACGGGCGGCCCGCCGCGACTCGCTGGCGAGGAGCTCACCCATGCTTGGCAATGCTCCTGTAACGACTGCGCCGGCGCCAAAGGATTCTACGCCATGAGCCCACAGCGAGTCAGCCGAGTGCAGTTGCTGATCGTGATGCTGGTGCTCCTCGTCCTCCAGTTCTACGTCCGGCCTCGGCTGGGAAGCGCCAGGGTCAGTCCGGACTTTCTCCTGATTGGCCTGATGCTGTTCGCCATGCGGAGCGGACCCGGGGCCGGTGCAGTAGCCGGATTCCTGATCGGGCTCGTCGAGGACGCGCTCACACCCGCCCGGTTCGGTGCGGGTGCTCTGGCGCACACTCTGGTGGGCTACTTTGCCGCCTGGGGACGGTCGGTCTTCTTCGCGGACAACGCGCTGGTCAATGCCGGCTTCGTGGCGGTGGGATTGTGGTTTCGCGACTTGATCATTCTGGTCACGAGCGGAACCCAGCACCCGAGCCTGTTCACCGAGCTCATGATCTACAGCCCGCTCCAGGCACTCACAACCGCCGCGTTCGCGTTCCTCCTGCTGGTCACTTTCCGGGCTTGGTTCTCGATCAGGCTTGACGCATGAGCGGGTTCGACTCGTACCGCCTGCGCGAACGAGCCGAGATCGCACGTCTGGTGCTGATCGGCGCGTTCCTGGTGCTCGCGGGCGCCTTCTTCCGGACCCAAGTCATCCAGCACGACAAATTCCAGCTCAAGGCCGAGACCAACAGGCTCCGCCCGATTGCACTTACTCCACCTCGCGGCAGCATCCTCGACCGCAATGGACGGGTGCTGGCCGAGAATGTACCCGGTTACTCGGTGAAGCTCCTCGCGTCCTCTACGGACTCCTTGCGGGCGGTCCTCGACCGGGTTCGGCGATACGTACCGCTGGACAAGCCACAGATCCAGGACATCGTGGAGCGCTACAAACGGGCGCGGTACCAGCCGGCACTGGTCTTCGGCGATGCCTCGTTCGAAGTGATTGCGAAGCTCGAGGAACATCGTGCCGACATACCCGGTCTTGTGATCCAGGCTGAGCCCAAGCGCCTCTACCCAGCGGGAAAGGCGATCGCCCATCTGGTAGGCTACGTGTCAGAGGTGACTGAAGCCGACCTGACAGCTGACCGCTATCCCGGAGCCGTGCTGGGCTCGCTCGTGGGCAAGGCTGGGTTGGAACGCGAGTACGACGACACGCTCCGGGGCAGCGAGGGGGTGCGCTACATCGAGGTGAACGCGCGAGGGCGCCTGGTGCGGGAAGGCGCCGCCTCCGCATTGCCGCCCACGCCCGGCAAGCCGATCGTCACGACCGTCGACCTGGACCTCCAGCGCTTTGTGGACAGCATTTGGCCCGCTGGAATGCGCGGTGCGCTCGTGGCTATGACGCCTCAAGGCGAGGTTAGGGCCCTGTACTCCGCACCGAACTTCGACCCCAACAGCTTTGTTGGTGGGATTTCGTCGGCTGAGTGGCGCAAGCTGAACACTGACCCGGCCAAGCCGCTGCTCAATCGGGTGATTCAGGCCCGCTATCCACCGGCGTCGCCATTCAAGCTTGCCGTCGCGGCAATGGCCCTGAAGCGAGGGTTGATCCGCCTGTCCACTCACATGCCGGAGCCGTGCCGGGGAGGCATGCGGCTGGGCAACAGGATCTTTCGCTGCTGGAAGCGCGAAGGCCATGGCATGGTGGACCTGACCGCCGCCGTAGCGGTGAGCTGTGATGTTTACTTCTACCAGGTTGGGCTCAGGCTGGGGTTGGATGCCATTATTCAGGACGGAGTCCTCATGGGATTCCGCGACAAGAGTGGCATCGATCTGGAGAATGAGCTGAGCCCGATTTATCCCTCGTCGACTGCGTACTTCGATAAACTCTATGGGCCGCGTAACTGGAGCCCGCCCGGAACCACGCTCAACTTTTCGATCGGTCAGGGAGAAAACACCCAGACGCTGATTAACATGATGCGGTTTTATCAGGGCCTTGCCAGCAACGGAGAAGTAGTCACCCCATACATCGTGAAAGCCAGCTCGAACCGGAAAAGGTCACTGGGCCTGAGCCAGAAGGAGCTGGATGGTCTGCGCCGCTCTCTCATCGCGGTGGTGGAACGGGGCACTGCCGTGGCCAGCCGCCGTGCCGATCTCGCCGTGGCGGGAAAGACCGGCACCGCCCAGAACCCGCACGGGGCTGACCACGGCTGGTTCATCGGATTTGCCCCAGCCGACAAGCCCGAGCTGATCGTCGGCGGGATCATGGAGTTTGCCGAGCACGGGACTACCGTTGCACCCTATGTCGTTCGCACGCTCCGGCGGTACATCCTCGGCCCGGAAGCTGTCGGCCCAATCAAGCTCGGCGTGCTGCAGGACGAGCAGGTGGGCGCTGGGGCGAGCGTGTCCGCACCGATCGAGCTGATGACGGATTCTGCTGCCACGAGTCCCGCAGCCGCCGATACGGTCATCCCGTCAGGAACCGAACAGTGAGAACGGCGAGCATCGATCGGCAGCTGATTACCGTCACCCTGTGCCTGGTCCTGTTCGGGCTCGCCACGCTCTATTCAGCAGGGCAGACCGACGTTCCAACACGCGCGGCCGGGGTGTGGCACCGGCAGTTCGTCTGGGTGGCGCTCGGCCTGGTGGCCGCCTGGATAATGTTCCAGGTGTCTCTTCGCGTGCTCGAATGGGTGTCACCGGCAGTCTATGCCATCAGCATTTTGCTCCTGGGGCTGGTACTCGTGATCGGCACCGGATCTGGTACTGCTGAAGGCAGCCACAGTTGGCTCTCCATCGGGGGGAAGAAGATCGGCCAGCCGTCCGAGCTGGCGAAGGTAGCTACGGTTCTCATGATGGCGCGATTCCTGTCCAGTCGTAAGGAACCACCCCGGTCCCTGCGCGACCTCATCGGACCGGTGCTGATCGTCGGCGTCCCCTGCCTGCTGGTTCTGAAGCAACCCGACCTCGGCAGCGCGTTCGTCTTCGTCGGAATCTTTTTCGCCATGTTGTTCTGGGCCGGGGTGCGGCCGCGAATGCTGTTTCTGCTCGCCTCCCCGGTGGTAAGCCTCCTGCTCGCCTTCAATACGCTGGCATGGAGCGTCTGGATCATCGTCTTCGTGCTGATCCTCATAGCCTGGCGCCCCTATGTCTGGGACTGGGTTGTGTTCCTCATGGCCAACGTGGCAATGGGCGCCATCGCCATGCCGCTCTGGCAGCGGCTGGCGCCCTATCAGCAGAATCGACTGTTGACCTTTCTCGACCCCGAGGCCGACCCGCGCGCGGCCGGATATCACGCGATTCAGTCACGGGTTGCCATCGGCTCCGGTGGCTGGTTTGGAACCGGGTATACCGAAGGGCCACAAAAACGCCTAGCCTTTCTGCCCGAGCAACACACCGACTTCGTGTTCTCAGTGGTGGGTGAAGAGCTGGGTTTTGCCGGAGTGGTAGTGGCGCTCGCCCTCTTCCTCGCTCTCTTCCTCGTGTTGGTGCGGATCGCGCGGCGGGCTACCGATTCATTCAGCAGTCTGGCTGTGTTCGGTATTGTCGGGCTGTTCTTCACTCACGTGTTCGAGAATGTGGGAATGACCGTAAATCTGATGCCGATCACAGGCATCCCATTGCCGCTATTCTCCTATGGCGGCTCTTTCTTCATCATTTGCTCCCTGTGCCTGGGGCTTGCTCTTCGGGTGGCATGGGATTCGAGGATGTCCGGCTACACTGAAGGCTAGCTGCAGATCCCAGCCGGGGTCTGGCGCGGAGTCGAGGCCCGGATGAAATTGCATCGGTTTACCGGACCAGCAGGCGATCCTCACCACTCTCAACCTGTTTCCGTATGGCCGTGATGGCATGGTTTAAAAAGGAGCGAAAGCCACGGACATCACAGCGCGAACGGCTCGAGATCCCCGCCGACGCCTGGGAGAAATGTGATAGCTGCGGTCACATCGATATTCGTGAGAAGTTCGAGAAGGCGCTCAACGTCTGTCCCGAATGCGGCAATCACCGCCGGATTAATGCCGAAGACTACATCGAGCTACTCACCGATCCTGGCAGCTGGCGGGAGCTTTACACCGGGCTTCGCTCGGCCGATCCTCTGGAGTTTGAGAACTACCCCGAGCGATTGAAAGCCGCGCGGGAGAAGGCGGGCGACACCGACGCCGTGTACACCGGAACGGCGCGCCTGGATGGGCTCCCCTTCAACCTGGCAGTCATGAACTTCAGGTTTATGGGGGGGTCGATGGGCTCGGTGGTCGGTGAGAAGATCGCTCGACTCGCGCGTCGCTCGCTGGAAAAGAAAATCCCGCTCGTGATTGTCTCAACGTCTGGCGGAGCCCGGATGCAAGAGGGGGTTCTGTCCCTCATGCAGATGGCTAAGACCTCCGCGGCGATCGGCCAGCTCCACCGCGAGTGCATCCCGTACATCTCCATTCTGACTGATCCGACCACCGGCGGTGTTTCTGCCTCCTTTGCGATGCAGGGCGATGTCGTGCTGGCGGAGCCCGGCGCGGTGATCGGCTTCGCCGGGCAACGCGTGATCAAGCAGACGATCGGCCAGGATCTGCCTGAGGGGTTCCAGACGGCGGAGTTCCTGCTGGAGCATGGCCAGATCGACGACGTAGTTCCCCGGGCCTCATTGCGGGACACCACCGCCCGTCTGCTCCGTCACATGCAGGGCCAGCGTCCTCAGGCCGAGCTCGCCGAGCTGAGCTGAACCGGGGCAGGCCGCCAGCGCCCCACCCGTGGCAGGTATCGGGTGGGGCGCATGTATTCTGGACCTGCCGCCACCAGCCGGCGAGCGCGTTTGCCATCGAGACCGGATGTCCCTCACCTACCAAGAGGCACTCGACTTTCTCTTTCCCCGCACGACCACGATCAAGTTCGGGCTGGCGACGACGCGCGCCTTGCTCAAGTCCCTCGGTAACCCTCACCAGGTCATCCCTTCGGTTCACATCGGCGGCACCAACGGAAAGGGCAGCGTATGCACCCTGGTAGCGGCGGCTCTGCAGGAGGCAGGGTGGCGGGTCGGCCTCTATACATCGCCGCACCTGGTCTCGTTCCGAGAGCGCATTCAGGTGGACGGTGTGCCCATCTCCGAGGACGCAGTCGCGATGTGGACCGGTCGGCTCCTGTCGCCGATTCTGGAGCGGAAGGCGACCTTCTTCGAGGCAAGTACGGCGCTCGCCTTCGCTGACTTCGCGGCGCGAGGAGCCGAAATCGCGGTAGTCGAAGTAGGGCTCGGTGGCAGGCTCGACAGCACCAACGTGGTTCAACCGCTGGTCAGCGGCATTACTAAGATCCAGCGGGATCACATGAAGTATCTCGGTGACAGTCTCGAGCTCATTGCATGTGAGAAGGCGGGCATTGCGAAGCCGGGAGTCCCCTTTGTGGTGGGCGAAACCGATCCATCGCTGGTTGACGTGTTGCGGCGCGAAGCCCGGCGCGCCGTTGCGCGAGCCGATGGGAAGGCGAGGGCTGATATACGTGTCCTACCACCTGAGTACGAATGGTGTGGTCCGCTAAGCCTGGCCGGGCCTCATCAGCGACGCAACGCGGCCGTCGCCCATGGCATTCTGGCCGCGCTCCCGACTCCCTACCGTCCCGCACGAGAGGACATCGAGCATGCGTTCGGCAGAGTGAGAGTCCCTGGCCGGCTGGACCGACGGGGCCGGTGGCTGTTCGACGTGGCGCATAACCCCGACGGGATGCGCTCGCTCGTGACCGCCTTATCGGTGATGCGGGTACCCCGGCCGTTACATGCGTTGGTCTCGATCCTTGGCGACAAGGAGTGGCCCGAGATGCTGGTGCAACTGGATCAGGTGATCGATCGGGGATTCCTCACGACTGCTCCGACAGCGGCGGCGCGTGGGTGGGACATCCAGTGGTTGACCCGCTGGCTGCGAGACCCCCGCCGACCACCCGCACACGCCGAGTGGACGCTGATCCCTGACTTCAGTCAGGCCATTACAAAGGTCCAGGAGGGCGCCGGAACGATGCTGGTGACCGGTTCCTTCCATACGGTAGGCGACGTCATGGTGGCGTTGGGGATGGGAGTGTAAGAAAGCGTCGCGCGTTTTGTTCTTCCCGCTCACGCATTCCCCCCTTATACCCCCCCCATGAAAACCAAGGCCCTGCCGGGCTTTCGTGATTTTTATCCCTCCGATCTCGCGCTCCGCTCTCACATCTTCAACACCTGGCGGTCGGTCGCGGCCCGATACGGCTTCGAGGAGTACGACGGGCCCCCGCTCGAGCCACTGGATCTTTATACAACGAAGAGTGGCGACGAGATTGTCGGGCAACTGTATAACTTCAAGGACAAAGGCGATCGTGAGGTCGCGCTGCGGCCCGAAATGACACCGACGCTCGCCCGCATGGTCGCGGCGAGAGCGGGAGAGCTGAGGAAGCCCATCCGCTGGTTCTCCATTCCCCAGCTGTTTCGGTATGAGCGGCAGCAACGGGGGAGACTTCGAGAGCACTTTCAGCTGAATTGCGATTTGATCGGCGAGGCGAGTCCCCTGGCTGACGCCGAAATCATTGCGCTCGCCATCGACGTTATGCGCGCGTTCGGCCTCGGACCGCAGGATGTTCGGGTTCGCCTGTCCGACCGGCGGGTACTGACGGCTCTCCTGCGGCAGCGCGGCGTACCAGCGGACCGGTTGACACGGGCCTTTGAGTTCATCGACAAAATCGAACGGCTCAGGCAGGAACACATACGTGAGATTGCTGCCGGCCCCGACCAGTTCGGCTCGGCGACCACCAACGATCTTGTGGAGGTCGCGAGTATCCGGGGCTGGAGTGAGCTGGAACAGGAGCTGAGCCGTGCGCCCGAGTCTGTCCGGTCTGCGGAGCCCTTGCGGGAGGCATTCCGCGCGCTCACGAACATGGGTTTAGCCGAGTTCCTGGAGCTCGATCTCACGATCGTGCGAGGGTTGGCGTACTACACCGGGATCGTGTTCGAGCTCTTCGATACCGGTCGCACGCTTCGGGCCATCTCCGGTGGAGGTCGCTATGACAACCTGCTGCGCGAGCTGGGCGGAGTAGACCTTCCGGCGCTCGGCTTTGGAATGGGTGATGTGGTGCTTGCCGAGCTTCTCAAGGCCAAGGGTCTGTCACCGGCCGACGCCAGCAGTATCGATGTGTTCCTGGCATTCATCTCCCAGGATGACCTGCCGCATCTCCTCGCGCTGGCGCACCAACTCCGAGAGGCCGGCCTCAGAGTAGAATACGCCTTGAGCCCGCAAGCACTCGGCAAGCAGTTGAAGCTTGCCGATGCGAGAAACGCCCGGCTTGCCGTGGTCATCGGCCCTGACGAGCGGGCCCGGGGCGAGTTGATGGTGAAGAATCTCGGAACCGGGGATCAATCGGCCGTACCATCGGCCGCGGCCGTGGAGACGATCACTAAACACGTGTATGGCTGAGCAGAAAGCACTCACCACCCGCGCTGCTGACTTCAGCGCATGGTACAACGAGATCGTCGCTCGCGCCGAGCTGGCTGATTACAGCCCGGTGCGCGGCTGCATGGTGATCCGTCCCAACGGATACGCTATCTGGGAGCAGATGCAGCGCGCCCTGGATCAGATGTTCAAGGACACCGGCCATCAGAATGCCTACTTTCCGCTCTTTATCCCGCAGAGCTACCTCGCCAGGGAGGCGGAGCATGTCCAAGGATTCGCCCCGGAAACTGCCGTGGTCACCCATGGCGGTGGGAAGCTCCTCGACGAGCCGTTGGTCGTCCGTCCCACCTCGGAGACGATCATCTACGCGATGTATGCCAAGTGGATCCAGAGCTACCGAGACTTGCCTGTCTTGATCAACCAGTGGGCGAATGTGGTCCGCTGGGAGATGCGTACCCGTCTGTTCCTCAGGACCACGGAGTTCCTGTGGCAAGAGGGCCATACCGCCCATGCCACCGAGGCGGAGGCTGAGGAAGAGACCCTGCGCATGCTGGGTGTCTATCGCACGTTCATGGAGCAGTGGATGGCCATGCCGGTCATCACCGGGCGAAAAACCGAGAGCGAACGGTTCGCCGGTGCGTTGCGAACCTACAGCTGCGAGGCGCTCATGCAGGACAACCGAGCCCTTCAAGCCAGCACCAGCCACAATCTGGGACAGAACTTCGCCCGGGCGTTCGAGGTCACCTTTCAGACCGCTGAGGGAGGGCTGGATTACGTCTGGAATACCTCGTGGGGAGCGTCCACCCGACTAATAGGCGCGCTGATTATGACTCACAGCGACGATCTTGGTCTCGTCTGCCCGCCTCGGCTGGCCCAGTACCAAGTGATCATCGTGCCGATCTACAAGAGCGCTGAGGAGCGCGTCATGGTGCTCGAAGCATCCGACCGCCTGCGGAAAGAACTGGCAGCAGGCGGTGTGCGGGTGCAGGTCGACACTCGGGAGGGGCTGAAGCCGGGTGCCAAGTACTACCACTGGGAAGAACGCGGCGTTCCGTTGCGCATCGAGATCGGACCGCGGGATGTATCGTCCGGCTCGGTTGTGCTGGTACGCAGAACCGGCGGCAAGAAGGAGTCGATTCGGCTCGAGGAAATCGCCAGTCGGGTAACAGTTGCCATGAATGACATGCAAACTGAATTGCTCCAGGCCGCGCTGGGTCGGCGGGAGGCGGCCACGCTGCGGGGAGCCACCAAGGCACAGTTCATCGCGAAGATGGAGCAAGAGGGCGGGCTGGTCTATGGTGGCTATTGTGGCTCGGGCACGTGTGAGGCCGAAATCAAAGAGCAGACCAAGGCCACTATCCGGGTCCTTCCTGACCCGGAATTCCGTTCGCCGGTGCCTCCCACTGAATGCATGTGGTGTGGCGGCTCCAGTATCGCTGAGGCGGTGTGGGCGAAGGCGTACTGAGTGGAGCAGTGGGGCGGACGGGCAGCAGGGCGCCGATAAATGCTCTGTTCGCCGATGCGGGGCTCGAGCGTCAAGGTCGCACGCTCATGCTTGGCGGCGTGCCGCTCGTCGAAGTGGTCGAGCAGGTCGGAACTCCTGCGTTTGTCTATAACGCAGAAGCCATCCGGAGCCGCTACCGCTCGCTGGCTGCCGCGCTCTCTGCCCTCCCTCATCGGATCTGTTTCGCCGTGAAAGCCAACAGCAATCTCGCGGTGCTCCGGGTTCTTCAGGAGCTTGGAGCCGGCGCCGACATCGTGTCGGCCGGAGAGCTCGGCCGCGCGCTTGCGGCCGGCTTTGCGCCGGAGCGGATTGTATTCAGTGGGGTCGGAAAGACGTCCGACGAGCTGTTGGCTGCCATGAGAACCGGCGTCGGCCATCTCAATGTGGAGTCGCGGGAGGAGCTCGAGCTGTTGGCGCACCTCGCCGAGCGCGAGAACATCAGCGTACAGGTTGGGCTACGAATCAACCCCGACGTGACCACTGACACTCACCCCTATATCTCCACCGGGAAGAGCGGGATCAAGTTCGGCCTCCCAATCGATCAAGCGTTGCCGGCCGCTGAGTACGTACTCCAGCACCCGCTCCTGGAGCTGACGACGATCGCAATGCATCTCGGCAGCCAGATCGTGGAGACCGAGCCATTTGTACAGGGGATCGCCCGGCTGACCGAGCTGGTGGACCACCTCCGTCGGTCAGGCGTATCAACCCTTCGGGTGCTGGACATCGGTGGCGGTTTGGGCATTCGCTACGCGCAGGAGCACGCGATCGATCCCGCCCAGTTTGCGGCGGCAGTCGTTCCACCACTCCAAGCAACCGGACTCACGGTGTTTCTCGAGCCAGGACGGTTCCTCGTCGGGAGTGCCGGTCTCCTGCTCACTCGAGTGCTCTACCGAAAGCACTCGGGAGGCAAGGATTTCGTCGTCGTGGATGCGGGCATGAACGATCTGGTCCGTCCCAGTCACTATCAGGCGTATCATGAAATTGTCGAGTTGGAGGAACGGAAACGGCCAGGACGACGAGCCGATGTAGTAGGGCCGGTGTGCGAGACTGGTGACTTCCTCGCGCTGGACCGGATGCTCCCTGGTCTCGAATCGGGAGATGGTCTCGCGATTCTTGGCGCCGGAGCCTATGGGTTCGTAATGGCATCCAACTACAACAGCCGACCGCGCGCGGCTGAAGTCATGGTCGATCAGGGGCGGTGGTGGATCGCGCGACCGAGGGAAACGATCGATGAGTTGTACGCAACCGAGCGAGTGACTCCCAGCTAGCCATGCCGGACCGAAGAGCAGCGGTGGCGAAGCACCACGACGGTGTCCTGATTATCGATTTCGGGTCGCAGTACACCCAGCTGATCGCAAGACGGGTACGTGAGGCGCACGTTTACTGTGAGATTCATCCTCCCACACGCACCGTCGAGTGGATTCGGGAATGGAATCCGAAAGGAATCATCCTCTCCGGGGGTCCCAACTCCGTCTACGGCGAGCGGGTGCCCACCGCCGATCCCGAGCTGCTGGAGCTGGACACCCCCGTGTTGGGCCTCTGCTATGGCATGCAGCTGCTCGCGCACCTGTCCGGAGGCAAGGTCGCTCGTGCCGACCGTCGCGAGTATGGCAGAGCCAAGCTCCGGGTGGAGGGAGGCCGGCTGTTCCGAGGCTTTGGTCGCGGCGAAGAGACGCCGGTCTGGATGAGTCACGGCGACCATGTCGAGGAGCCGCCGCCCGGATATACGATCACCGCCTCCAGCTTCAACTCCCCCATTGCTGCCTTCGAGCACAGTCAACGCCCACTGTTCGGGGTGCAGTTCCACCCTGAGGTGGCGCATACCCCGCGAGGCGGCGAGATACTCAGCACTTTCTTGTTCGAGATCTGTGGCTGCACCCCCGATTGGACGCCGGGCCATTTTGTCGAGCTCGAAGTCGCCCGGGTCCAGGAGGTCGTTGGACCCACGGCGCGGGTAATCTGCGGCCTCTCCGGGGGAGTGGATTCATCGGTCGCCGCGGCACTGGTACACCGGGCGGTGGGCGATCGGCTCACCTGCATCTTTGTGGATCACGGACTCCTGCGGCTCCATGAACGCGACCAGGTTGAACGTACCTTCCGGCGGCACCTCGGAATCGACCTCCGCGTGGTGGACGCGCGGGAGCGCTTCCTGGAAAGGCTCGCCGGGATCACTGATCCTGAGGAGAAGCGCCGCCGAATCGGCCATACCTTCATCGAGGTGTTCGAGGCCGAAGCGCGAGCCGTCGGCAAGGACGTCGGGTTTCTAGTGCAGGGCACACTGTATCCCGACGTAATCGAGTCGCTGTCTCCCTTCGGCGGACCGTCGGTGACGATCAAGACCCATCACAACGTGGGGGGACTCCCCGAGCGGTTGCCGTTCAAATTACTGGAGCCGCTCCGGGAGCTGTTCAAGGACGAAGTTCGTCAGGTCGGACGCGAGCTGGGTCTCCCGGAAGAGATGGTAGGCCGTCATCCGTTCCCCGGCCCCGGCCTGGCCATTCGCATCGTCGGAGATGTTTCGTCCGAGAATCTCGAGGTGCTTCGGAAGGCAGACCACATCTACACCGAAGAGATCCGCGCAGCGGGGCTGTACGATGACATCTGGCAAGCATTCGCCGTGCTGCTGCCGATTCGCTCCGTTGGCGTCCAGGGCGACGGCCGTACCTATGATCAGGTGGTTGCACTGCGAGCCGTGACCAGTCGAGACGGCATGACGGCCGACTGGTACGCATTTCCGCCGGAAGTGCTCGCGCGGGTGTCCAATAGGATCGCCAACGAGGTCGAGGGCGTAAATCGAGTGGTGTACGACGTGAGCTCGAAGCCGCCGGCTACGATCGAGTGGGAGTGATCCTACAGTTTCCTACAATGTCTTCTCCTGCAGCAGGCGCCAGAAGTCCTGGCTCAAAGCGCTTGCCCCGTTCTCGCCCGTTGTTCCATTGCTCGGCGCGGCGCGTCCAAGTATTTTGTCGCCATGCAGTTGCCCTACCCATCCGCGCACGAATTTCCTTTGATTCTGGCCCCAATGGCGGGAGTCTCCGAGGCTCCCTTCCGCCAGATTTGCCGCCAGATGGGCGCCGACGTCGTGCTGTCCGAGTTTCTTTCTTCGGAAGCTATCAGGCGCCGGATTCGCACCACGCTCGAAGGCGCGGAATTCGAAGAAGTCGAGCGGCCCATCGGAATTCAAATCTATGGGGCCGATCCGCAGGCCATGGCGGAGGCGGCCGCGCTCATCACCGAGCATTATGAGCCGGAATTCATCGACATCAATTTCGGTTGTCCGGTCAAGAAGGTGGTGCAGCGAAATGGCGGATCCGGCTGTCTCCGGGACATGGATCTTGTGGCCGCCATCATACGGGCGGTGATCGGCGCCACGCACCTGCCGGTTACAGTCAAGACCCGGAGCGGCTGGAATGATCAGACGCGGGACCCCGTGGGCATCGCACTTCGGATGCAGGATGCCGGTGCTCGGGCGTTTACGCTGCACGCTCGCACCCGCACTCAGATGTTCTCCGGCAAGGCCGATTGGGACGAGATCGCCCGCGTCGTGGAAGCGCTGGACATTCCGGTGATTGGGAACGGTGATGTCCAATGCGCGGAGGACATCGTCAGGATGCGCGAGCACACCGGGTGCGCCGGCGTCATGGTTGGACGGGGCGCCTTCGGGAACCCCTGGCTGTTCCGCGATGCCCAGGCCCTGCTGGCTGGAAAGCATCCACCTCCGCCACCGACGGCGGCTGAGCGCTTCACGGTCGCCATGGAGCACGCACGGCTGGCACTTCGACTTCAGGGCGATTCTCGCCGCACCGTGCTGGAGTTTCGAAAGCACCTGGGCTGGTATACTCGTGGCCTTCACGGGTCCAGCGGGCTGCGCCAGCGCCTCTTCCAGATAGAGTCTATCGGGGAAGCGGAGACCATCTTCCTCGACTATCTCGAGCCGATTGCCCAGGTGGCGTGACTTCCGAGCGGCTCCAGGCCCTGCTTGAGGAAGTAGCCGCGGGCCACACCACTCCGAATGCGGCTCTCGAGAAACTGCGGCACCTGCCTTTCGAAGACATCTCCATCGCCCGCATCGATCATCACCGGCAGCTCCGCCAGGGACAGCCGGAGGTCGTCTTTTGCGAGGGAAAAACGGTGGAGCAGGTGCTCGCTATCTGTGAGCGTCTGGAAGCCGCCTCCGGATCGTTCTTGGGAACTCGTGCCAGTGAGAGAGTGGCGGCCCGCCTGGCGGTTCGCTATCCCAGGCTGGAATGGAACCGGCTGGCGCGCACCGTCCATCTTCCAGCCTTGAATCCTCCACAACGAGCCGCTCCTCCGGGCATCATTCTGATTGTGTCGGCCGGCACCAGCGACCTCCCCGTGGCGGAGGAGGCCGCAGTCGTCGCGGAGGCTTTCGGCCACTCAGTGGAGCGCCTGGTTGACGTGGGAGTGGCAGGCCTGCACCGCCTGCTCGCGGCCAGCGAGCAGCTGCACCGGGCTCAGGTCATCATTGTCGTTGCCGGTATGGAAGGAGCCCTCCCCAGCGTAGTCGGTGGCATGGTATCCGTGCCGGTCATCGCGGTGCCGACGAGTGTCGGGTACGGAGCGTCATTCGGCGGACTTGCAGCGCTGCTCGGCATGCTCAATACCTGTGCGGCTGGGGTGACTGTGGTCAACATCGATAACGGCTTTGGCGCGGCTGCCGCCGCCAGCCGGATCTGTCGCCAGTGACAGTCCAGAGCATCGTCAGCAGCAGCGATCCACGATTCACCTGGGTGGACGTGGTGCATCCCACCAGCGACGAGCTGGGTGCCATTGCCCGTCAGTACGGGTTGCACTCGACCTCGGTCGAGGACTCCCTGGAGCCCGAGCATCTGCCCAAATACGAGCGGATCGGATCAACGACGTTCATCATAGTCCGGGCGATGGACACGGCCGCGGCGCTGGACTGCACCTCAGTCCACGAGATGACGCGGAAGGTGGCGATCTTCTATGGGCCCGAGTTTCTAATCACCATCCATCGCACCGAACAGCCGTTCCTCTCTGCTCTAATCGACGAATATCGGACCCCGGTCCTCCCCGAGGGGACGGCTGACCGGCGCAAGGGCTATATGCCCCGCCTGCTGATCGATGTCATCAACGGCGCCATCACCACGTACGAGAAGCCGCTGGGGGTGGCGGAAGCTTCCATCGATGCCTTCGAGGCCACTGTGTTTGGGGAGCACGAGGTTTCCCAGGTGCTCCGCCGGATCTATCTCGAGAAACGCCGAGTCACCCAGATTCGCCGCATGCTGTCTCACACTATGGACGCAGTGCAGAAGCTGGTGCCTGCCAGCGAGCCAAGCGCTCCGTTGTATCAGGATCTCCGGGAAAACGCCGAGAGCATGCATTTCTACGCTGACGAACTGGTGGACGACGTGAATAATCTGCTGAGCATCCAGCTCGCACTCGCATCCCATCGCACCAACGAGGTAGTCAGAATCCTGACCGTTTTCTCGGTGTTCTTCCTGCCGCTCACATTCATTGTGGGCGTGTATGGAATGAACTTCGAGTACATGCCTGAGCTGCGGGAGCGGTGGGGCTATCCAGCGGTGCTGGTAGGAATGGGCATCGTCACCCTGGTGATCTATCTCTGGTTTCGAAGTCGGGGCTGGTTGCGGGGATGATCGATTGGCTGGCGTTGGCTGCGCTGGCGGCAGTGTCCGCAATCGTGGGATGGCTGTGGGGGCGCAGGGGAGCGGGGCGGGGCATCGGCTCCGGTGTAGCCCCACACATGCTTCCGGATCCCGCGCTGGAGTGGCTGCGTCGCGCCCATGACGCCATTGGGGTCTGGGTCGCGGAGCTTAGCCCAAGCGAAGAGGGGCCGCGCGCCGAGCGCATACTGCAGCCGGAGCGTCTGTCGATATCCCAGATCGTAGCAGTCGACCGTCGGCTGGAGAGGGCGCGAGACCAGGAGCAAAGCGGTGCGGAGCGGATGGATGGCGGCATGCTTGTCTTCCACGCCCAGGCCGGTGCAGCAGTGGGCCTGCTGCTGCCCGATCGATTCGAGGCCGGGAAGATCGGGACGGTGGAGGACGATCTCCGCCGTCTGCTGGATGGGGTCCGGCGGCGCCCGCAGCTCGTAGCACTTACCCAGGCACAGGCGCAGGAGGCCTCGCTCGAGTCCGTAGGCAGCGTGGGGCTGCGACTCGCCTATCAATTAGAGCGCACGCTCGATACGCAGGTTGTGGTAGCGGCGGTGGACAACGGCAGCGTGCGAGTTATCGGCGTTTCCGGCCGGGGAGACCGTCGCCTTCTCGATACCGTACTCCCCACAGACAGCGAGCTGGCTCGCGTCGCTCTTGGCGCTGCAGAGTCCCATATCTCAGCCGGCGATCCGCTCGGGGGGGCAATCGCCGACCGGCGCAGCCGTGCCGGGTCGGTGCTCCTGCTTCCCCTGAAGAAAGATCTAAAATCCGTCGGTGCGGTAGCTATCTGGCTGGCCACCGGGCGAGAGCCTGCCGGCGCCACGCGCGCCGAAATGATGGAAGCTGTCTACAACGCGGCCCCTCGTATCGCACGGGCTCTGGAAGCCGACCAGCACAAGCGGGCGGCGACCATCGACCCGCTCACGGGCCTGCATAACAGGCGTGGGTTCGACGAAGCCTTTACGCTGATCACCGCGAGGGAGGGCACCCTGATCTACGCCGACATCGATCATTTCAAGAACCTGAACGATACGCTCGGGCATCCCGCTGGCGACGCCGCGCTGGTCCACTTCGCCAGGATCATTCGGGAGCAGATCCGGACCGGGGACGTGCCTGGTCGGATCGGAGGGGAGGAGTTCGCGCTCTGGTTGCCGGAGACAGCGCTCGAGCTGGGAGCCAGGATCGCAGAGCGGATCCGGGTTAAGGTCGGGACGACCCCCTGGGATTGGCAGGGTCGCAGCTGGCGGCTGAGCGCCTCCTTCGGCGTCGCGGCATGCCCGGAGACCAGCAGCAGCCTGGACAATCTCCCGGCCCAGGCAGACGCAGCGTTGTATCGGGCCAAGAGAGGCGGGAGAGATCGGGTAGAAAGGGCGGGGCGGTAGGGACCTTACATGAAGCTTGAACTCTGTTGTGCAACGGGTTGGCTACCAGTTAGTTACAGGGCGAGTATAAAGCTCGTTTGAACGCTCCTTCCGGCCTGTCCCGCCCTTCCCGTCCTCCCCCTCTTTCGTTATCATTCTGCCACGGGGGCGACTGGCTTCGACGGGTTTGAAGAAGGAATCGCCGCGTGCCCAGGTCCAGGTTCCTGGTTAAACCGTCTGGAATGATTTAACTGCCAACACTGAACTGGCACTGGCTGCGTAAGCTGAGCTAAGCTCGCTTATGCTCCTTCGGTCGATGGAGCCCGCCTGGGGCGCCGCGCGCCGAATCGAAAATCCGGGCTGGCTGAACGCGTCGCTCCGGCGCGTTCGGTGAGACATCAGGAGATAGGCTTCGAGCAGGTCGGCTGGACACCGGCTCGAAGTGACGGCAAGAAGTCGAGCCTACGCACGTAGACGTGGTTCTGGATGCTTACTCGGACCAGGGTTCGATTCCCTGCGCCTCCATCGAACGCCGAGGGCTCACAAGCTCCTCGGCGTGTTCTTTTCCGCTTACCGCCTGCCGACTACCCGTCCGCTACTGTCAACCCGCTTGATGGGAACCTGAAGCAGATCGTTCCCGAGCTCAATTCGCGGCGCCTCACCGGCCGCGCGGAGCGCCAGCAGGAGCGTGTAGGGATCCGCTCCACTGATGTTTACCACGTAACCCTGGTCCGCCAGGGACGCGAGAGTGACCCGGCTGAGTGGATTATCGCCCTCATTGATGAAGCCCGTCATGAGCTCGTTGCCGAACACAGATTCGCGCCAATGGCCGTCCGCTGTACCTTGGCCGCCGGTGTTCTCGACTGGCACCTTGTTGCCCTCGTACGCGTCGCCACCCAGGGCATCGAACTCGGCTCTCGCCTGTCCGCCGATAAAATGAGGATCGGTGCCGGTACCCGGTGGAAGAGATGCGTCTGCCAGAAGACCCTGCTCCACCCAGACGCTGCCGAAGCCCATCACGTGCGCCATCTCGTGCAAGATGAGTTCATCCAGCAGTCCCTCGGCCTCGATTACAGTTAGATCCTCCGAATCCAGGAGTATCGCGCCCAGAATGGGAAGATCGCCCAGGTTCCGCACGAAGCAGGGACCGGCAGACCCCAGGACATTTCCAGGTCCGTCAATCGGCTGGATGGTGACGAACATGAGGAGATCGTCGACAGTTTCACTCACCGCTGGCGAGTTTGAGCCACAATCCCCGGCGCCGATCGTCACCGGTACATCTGGTAGGTCACCGGTCACCAGGGTCTCCCAACGCGCCCGCGCCCGATTCACCACCTGACGCTGGGCTTGAGTGGCGCTCCCCAGGAAACGGACAGTGATATCATAGGCGCTCTCGCTGACCGTGGCGGTGAACGTGACCGGGTTGCCGGCGAGTCCCGCTACGGCGGCGCTCGCCTGAAGCTGATTCGGGCCGCTGGATCCCAACGTCCAGGTGCCGACCTGCGCGATCCCATGTGCGTTGGTGGTGGTCACGCCGCCGGTTACGCTCCCCCCGCCGCTGACAGGCTGGAAGGTAACGGTCACTCCCACAACGGGATTGCCGTTGACATCCTGTACCTGAACCGATGGGGGCGTCGGTACTGGGGCACCCGCTGGAGCCTGCTGGTTAATACCAGCGAGCGCCTCGATGCTGGCCGGAGGGCCGGCGACGGCAATAGCTGAAAACACAGCCGAGAGTGATGCCGTCTCAACACTCGCGACAACGAGCTGAGGAGCACCGGCAACCGTGCCCAGGGTAAAGGTCGTGGACGCTCTGCCATCAGCCGCAGTGGTGGCGGTTTGCGTGGCGACGGTCCCTCCGCCCTGGGCCACCGTGAAGTCGACTATGGCGCCGGCCACGGGATTACCATCGGCATCGTCGACCTCGACCATGAGAGGAGACGGCAGCGGCTGGCCCGCAGTTCCGACCTGTCCGTCTCCGGTGATCTTCTCCAGTTGATTTGGAGTCCGGAGCACCGCGACGGACGCAGAGGCGCTGACCGTACCCGCGGTGGCGGTGACTTCAGCCGACCCGAAGCCCTGTGCTGTCACCACTCCATCGGACGTCACGGTTGCCACCGCTGCATCGCTGCTCGACCAGCTCACCTGCGCATTGGGGAGAGGATTTCCGGACTGATCGGCCACTTGGGGCGAGAGTTGCTGGGTCTGTCCAATGGTGGTAAATGAGATCGAGCTAGGGGTCAGCGTGATGGTAGCGGGCAGGTTCGGCCCGATCCCGCTATCCCCACATGCGCTCACCCCCATTAGAAGCGCACCAGCGCTACTCAGGACCTGAATCGAGCATCGTTTATATAAAACTGCCATCGAGTTCTCCCCATGACCTTGGCGACATCACGACCCACTACTGCATCAGTGACACAGATCCGGGCGGCGTTCCCGGCGCTGAGTCGCGTGCACCGTGGCCACCCCGTAGCCTACTTCGACGGCCCCGGCGGCACCCAGGTGCCCCATGCGGTCGTCAGCGCCATGGAAGATTACCTACTCCATCACAACGCGAACACCCACTGGCCCTATCCGACGAGCGCGGAAACGGACGCCCTTATTTCCGCCGCGCGAGAGACCCTCGCCGAGCTTCTGGGTGCTTCCCCAGCCGAGATCGTGTTCGGCGCAAACATGACCACGCTCACATTTCATATCGCCCGGGCGCTCGGAAGGTGGTGGGGTCCTGGCAGTACCGTAGTGGTCACGGAGCTGGACCATCATGCCAACATCGCCCCCTGGCGAGCGCTCGAGCAGGAGCGCGGTATTGTCGTCTCGACGGTGCCTCTGATCCCCGAACACGGCCAGCTCGACTGGAAGCAGCTGGAAAACTTGCTCTCCGCAAACGTGCGACTGCTTGCAATCGGTGGGGCTTCGAATGCGCTTGGCACCATCAACGATATCGGTCGCGCGGTGTCCCTGGCTCGCGAGGCTGGTGCGCTCACCTTCATCGACGCGGTGCACCTGGCGCCCCACGAGCTGATCGATGTGCGAGCTCTCGGCTGCGATTTCCTCGCCTGTTCGGCATACAAGTTCTACGGGCCTCACGTGGGGATTGCCTACGTGCGGGACGAGCTCCTGCGGAGTCTCGATGTCCCCAAGCTTGCTCCAGCCCCCGACACGATTCCCGAGCGGCTGGAGACCGGGACTTTGAACCACGAAGGCATTGTTGGAGCAGCGGCGGCAGTGGACTTTCTGGCCTCACTGACCTCCACAGGCACACGTCGCGAGCGACTCGCCGTGACCTTCACCGAGCTGCGCGCTCGCGGTCAGGACCTGGTGCAGCGGCTTTGGTCGGGGCTGGCAGCCCTGAATGGCGTGCGCCTGTATGGACCGGGAATCGATCAGCCCCGCACACCCACAGTGGCGTTCACGGTTGCAGGGCATTCGCCCGAGGCAGCGGCGCGATGGCTCGGCGAACGAGGAATCTTCGCCTCCAGCGGAGATTTCTATGCATCCACGGTGATCCACCGGCTGGGCCTGAAAAACGACGGCCTGGTGCGTGCTGGCTGTGCCTGCTACACCACGACTGAAGAAGTGGA
>DATADG010000192.1:0-4001 GCA_036258655.1 Gemmatimonadales bacterium
CGTAATCGTCCACTGTAGCATGGCGATCGTGGGTGAAGTTGCGTAGCTGCACCAGGCGAAACTGGACCAGACCGGCGCCTGCCGCCCGCCCCGGGATGCTGGCCGAGAGGTACGGTGCGATGACTTCGGGGAAGAGCGTAACGACGTCGATCGTCAGGGGCGGAGAGGCGGAGGGGCGGAGGGGCGGAGCGCGCTCCTCGCGGTCATCCGGTGCACTTGGCATAGTCCGACTCTCCGCCTCTCCGACTCTCCGCCTACTCCAACAGCCCCTCCGGCGGGCTCACCACCAAACGGCGTCCCGCGCGATCCACTTCTCGCACGAATTCCTTTTTATACGGCAGCAGAAACTCGCGCCTGGAGCCCTGCACTTCGATCATGAGGCCGCCAGGCAGCTCGTAAATACCGGAGACGAGGCCCAGCGGCGTATCGTCGGCCAACCGCACGGAGAAGCCATCCAGCTCGTGCAGGTACACCTCGTCCTCGGCCAACGGACCGAGCGCCTCCGCCGGCACCCCGAGAAACTTGCCGCGGAATGGCTCCAGCGCTTCCCGGTTGTCAACGCCGGCGAACTTGACCAGCCACTCCCGATGATAGCTCCGGCCCCGTTCCACAGTGAACGGGCCCGCTATCGTCTCGCCTTCGAGATCGACCATCCAGACTTCCCGTCCGGGCGCGAAGATGGTTTCCGGGCTGTCGGTCAGGGGAAAGAGTGTGCAGTCGCCCTTGAGGCCGTGGGGCTTTCTGAATCGACCAACGACCACGGTTGTCATGTCTGACAGTCGTCAGTCACCAACGACCGACGAGCTTATTGACTGGCGACTGACGTCTGCCGGCTCTCTGCGAAGACCCCTGCCTGTTTCAGTAGTGACTGAACCGTGTCCGAGGGAGTGGCGCCCTTGGCAATCCACTGCCGCGCCTTCTCCGCGTCCACCTGCACCTTGTCGGCCGCGGTCTGACCCTTGGGGTTGTAGGTCCCGATGATTTCGATGAAGCGCCCGTCCCGGGGCGAGTCCTGGTCGGCCACCACGATACGAAACAGCGGGAGCTTCTTGCGGCCGATCCGGCGCAGTCGAATGCGAGTTGCCATCTGAGTTCCTTCCGTCGAGTTAGCCGGGGAATCCGCCGCGTCCGAAGGGCAGCTTCAGACCGGCGCCTCCGGTCTTCCCCGCGATCTTCATGAACTTCTGCATTTGCTTGAACTGCGCGAGCAGCGTGTTGACTTCCTGCACGGTACGACCCGAGCCCTTGGCGATGCGGAGCCGGCGCTGGCCGTTGATCAGATCCGGATTGGACCGCTCCTTCGGCGTCATCGACAGCACGATGGCCTCCACGTGCTTGAGCTTCTTGTCATCGATGTTCGCCGCCTGGAGCATGGCCGGATTCATCCCCGGCAGCATTCCGAGCACATTCTTGAGCGGACCCATCTTCTGCATCTGCTTCATCGCGCCGAGGAAGTCGCTCAGGTCCAGGCCCTTCTTCGACTGAACCTTCTTCGCCAGCCGCTCGGCTTCCTTCTCATCGACCGTAGTCTGCGCCTTCTCCACCAGCGATAGGATATCGCCCTGTTGGAGAATCCGGCCGGCCAGGCGGTCGGGGTAGAACGGCTCCAGGCTATCGAGCTTCTCACCCACACCGATGTACTTGATCGGGGCGTGGATGGTGCCATAGATCGAGAGCGCCGCTCCTCCTCGCGCATCGCCGTCCATTTTGGTCAGCACGACTCCGGTGATGCCAAGTGCGTCGTGAAAGCCCTTAGCGATTCGAACCGCGTCCTGGCCAGTCATCCCGTCCGCGACCAGCAGGATTTCGTGAGGCGAGACCGCGCCCTTGAGCCGCGTCAGCTCGTTCATCATCTCATCGTCGATCTGCAGCCGGCCTGCCGTATCGACAATGACGCTGCGCGCCCGTGCCTTCCCTGCGGCGGTAATGCCGTCCCGGACGATCTTGATCACGTCCTGGGAGGCGTTGTCGCTATAAACACCAACGTCGACCTGGCGTCCCAGAGTGTGGAGCTGATCGATTGCGGCCGGCCGGTAGACGTCCGCCGCCACCAGGAACGGAGCCTTCTGCTCCAGCTTGAGCCGGCGCGCGAGCTTTCCAGCGGTCGTCGTTTTGCCCGAGCCCTGCAAGCCGACCAGAAGAATTACCGTAGGAGGGACAGTCGCGTGCGCAATGGGAGCCTGCTTTTCGCCCAACATCGCCACCAGCTCGTCGTAGACGATCTTGACCAGCTGGTGCCCCGGCCGCACGTCCTTGAGAGTGGCGATTCCCACGGCCTTCGCCTGAACCCGTTCGAGAAAAGCCCGGGTCAGATCGAAGCTCACGTCGGCCTCGAGCAGGATCCGGCGGATCTCCCGGAGCCCCTCTTTGACCGCGTCCTCCGTTAAAACGCCCCGCCCGGTGAGCCTCTGGAGCGTGGCGTTGAGTTTGCCGGATAGCTCGTCGAACATAAGCCCGTAAGGTTAGTCGTGAAGCGGAGTTTGATCAAGGCGGAGAGGCGGAGACCCTCCGACTCTCCGACCCTCCGACCGCGGGCCCGACCTGCCTCCCCGCCTTCCCGCTTTCCCGCTAACCTTCTTACCATGCAGGACATCACGAACCCCGAGGAGCGCCAGCGCAATCTGCGCCGCATGAAGATGCGGGCCACTGGATTGCTGGTGCTCATGGGGATCGTCTTCGTCATAACCACCATGCTCGAGCCGAGCTATCCGTGGCTCGGGTATATCAGGGCCACGGCCGAGGCATCCATGGTTGGTGGGATAGCCGACTGGTTCGCCATCACTGCCTTGTTTCGTCACCCGCTGAACATCCCCATCCCCCACACCGCGATCATCCCCAGCCGCAAAGACCGGATCGGGCGGAGCCTGGGCAACTTCGTGCAGAACAACTTCCTGTCTCCCGAAGTCCTGACTGCCAAGCTCCGGGCTGCCCAGCTCAGCCGCCGGGCTGCGGAGTGGCTGAGTCAGCCGGAGAACGGCCGCGCCGCCGCGCGTCATGCCGCCTCGGTGCTCCAGGGTGCCGGCAAGGTGGTCCGCGATGAAGACGTTCACGCCCTGCTGGATCGGACAGTAGTGGAGCCCCTGCGCCAGGTGCCCATCGCGCCGATCCTGGCAAAGGGACTGGCGCTGCTCACCATTGATGACCGGCATCAACAGCTCCTCGACCGTTTGATCCAGGGACTCACCCGGCTGGTCGCTGAGAACGAGGAACTGATCCGCGAGCGGATCCGGGAGGAAAGCCCCTGGTGGGTGCCGGAGATGGTCGACGACCGGATTCATCAGAAAGTATTGGGGGGGATCGAACGCACATTGTTCGAAGTGGCGGCCGATGACGATCACCCGCTGCGGCACCAGTTCGACGAGCTGCTGGCCGACTGGATGGTGCAGCTGCAGGACTCACCCGAGGTCATCGCCCGGGCCGAAGCCATCAAGCAACAAATTTTGGATCCGGAGACCAGTGGCCGGCTGGCAGCATCTCTCTGGCAGGAGTTGAAGGCGATCCTGGGACGGCAGAATCCCTCGGCTGATGGAAGCGCCCCGGATGGAGTGGCACGGGGGCTTTCCGCACTCGCGGCGGCGGCGTTGGAAGACGAAGCCTTGTTGTCCAAGATAGATGGCTGGGTAATCAGCGCGGTGTTGCGGGTAGTCGAGCAACATCGGGGCGAGGTAGGTCACCTCATTGCCCAGACGGTCAGCTCCTGGGATCCGGAGGAGACCTCGCGTCGTATCGAGCTGCTGGTCGGTCGAGACCTCCAGTTCATTCGAATCAACGGCACGCTGGTGGGTGGGTTGGTAGGTCTCCTGATCTACACGGCGACGCATGCCTTTTGAGTGGGCGAGCTACCGTGTGATGGAAGGCCGAGGTAGGTCGGACCACCCGTTCCAGCCCACCGGTGCAAGCACGTAGCGGGTAGCCGGCCTGCTTTCCAGCCTCACGTGTTCGACTGTCGCGCGGTAGCCTGCTCGCGTAGTCGCCCGCAGCTTCTCGCCATGAGTCCGCTC
>DATADG010000193.1:0-3167 GCA_036258655.1 Gemmatimonadales bacterium
TAGAAGACCACTCGATGTCCCAGGGAAGCGAGGGCCCGGATGAGCCCTCGCCAGAGCGTTGCGTGTCCGTTACCCCAGGAAGAACTGACGGATAACCCGAAGACGACTAGCTTCATTCCTACCGCAAGACTGGGTGAGGCGCCGTTCAATTGTACTTACACTCAAGCTGTACTCAGACCATGGGCCGGGGGATGAGTCAGGTCACAATCAGGCTGTGTTCTTTGACCGTTCCGAGCATCCAACGGCAGTGACGACATTCGTCCTCGTTCGGCATGCCCTCTGTGATCCGGTGGGACTTTCCATTGCGGGTAGACGTCCTGGAATACATCTGAACGATGTCGGAAAGGAACAGGCGGATCGTCTCGCTGCCCGTCTGAGGGCGATCCCATTTGCCGCCGTTTACAGCAGCCCCCTTGAGCGCGCACTCGAGACCGCACGGCCGCTTGCCGTCAGCCAGGAGCTCGAGGTTCAGGTCGCTACAGGGTTCACGGAGATCGACTTCGGGGATTGGACTGGCAGAACACTGGCTGAGCTGGATGAGCTGCCCGACTGGCGCAGGTTCAACAGCTTCAGGAGCGGCGCCCGAATACCGGGGGGCGAGAACATGGCGGACGTGCTGGCTCGGGTGCTCCACGAGATTGACCGACTGTGCGAGCGGCATTCAGCGGCGGGGGAACCGATTGCCGTGGTGAGCCACGGGGACGTGCTCAGACTCCTGCTGGCGCACGCACTGGGCGTTTCGCCCGATCATATGCAGCGGCTGGAGCTGAGTCCGGCCTCGATCAGCATCCTCCAGCTAGAGTATCACGGACCCCGCGTCCTGCTGCTCAACAGTACCGAGGACTGGCCGGGGGAGCTTCGACTCCATGCACCCTGAACTGCCATTTCGAGTGCGGGTTGCATGGGGGTGAAGGATGTCGGACGGAGGCGCGGCCGGGCGAGAGGCGGCCATCGAATAGGAGGGAAAGTCTCTCGGTAGTAGCCCTAACTGATTACCTCGCAACAGCTCACCTCGGCTGGCCCGACGCCATGCGGCGCCGGGATGCGGCGCCCACAGCCGCTGAACCGGACCTGCCTGTTCTTTCAGGCAACGCATCACTGGGGGGCATTGAACTTGCTCGTTGGCAGGCTGACTCAATCCCTGCTTCGATGCCCCGTAACGGATTCCAGCTCGCCCGGCGGTCGCTTCAGTTCGTCCGCCCCTACAGACGCCCTCTGCTCGGGGTCATCACCCTTGCTTTAGTGCTCGCGGCTTTGAGCGCGGTCGACCCACTCGTCATGAAGTATCTCTTCGACGAGCTGGAGCGACGCACCGGACTCCAGAGCCTGATCACCATCATGGCTGGCCTCGTGGTCCTGGAGCTCACGCGCGCCGGCCTTCAAGCGTGGCTTGGTATTCTGAGCTGGGACGTGCGGCTGGGGGTGGAGTACACTCTGCGCGAGCAGCTGGTCAGCAAGCTGAACTCGCTCCCCATCTCGTTCCACCAGCGGGAAGGGGTGGGGGGAACGATGAACCGGGTCAACCAGGGCATCAGCGGCTACGTGGGTGCCTTCAGCGACCTGGCCTTCAACCTGCTTCCGACTCTGCTCTACCTCATCCTGTCGGTCATCGCGATGCTGCGCATGGAGTGGCGGCTGGCGCTCGCAGTCATTGTCTTTACCCCTCTTCCGGCCCTCATCGGAGCCAGGGCCGCGCCGGAGCAGATGCGGCGCGAGCGGCGGTTGGTCGAGCGCTGGAGCTCGATCTACTCCCGATTCAACGAAGTGCTGGCTGGCATCATGACCGTGAAGGGCTATGTGATGGAGGACGAGGAGAAGCGCCGCTTCCTGCAGGGAGTTCGTGAAGGAAATGAGATCGTCCGGCGTGGCGTCAGGACCGACAACTTCACCGGAACGCTTCGCACGTTGGCCGCTACCACAGCCCGTCTCGCAGCGCTGGCGCTGGGAGGATACTTCGTTCTGCAGGGAGAAATCACGGTTGGAACGCTGGTGGCGTTCCTGGGGTATATCGGCGGGCTGTTCGGCCCGGTACAGGGACTCACCAACGCCTATCAGACCTTCCGGCGGGTGAGCGTCTCGCTGGATACGATCTACGGCATTCTCGATGCCGATGATTTAGTGGGCGACACGCCGGGAGCCTCGGACGTGCAGCAGCTCAAGGGTGAAGTAGAGTTTCGCAACGTGAGCTTCGGCTATCAGCCGGGTGCGGCGGTGCTCAGGAACATCAACCTGGTTGCCCGTCCCGGCGAAACCATCGCTCTGGTGGGACCCAGCGGCAGCGGCAAAACAACCATGGCCACGCTGCTCCAACGGTTCTACACCGTGAGCGAGGGTGCGATCACGATTGATGGGGTAGACATTCGCGACATGACCCAGCATTCGCTTCGGGGACAGATCGGCGTCGTGTTCCAGGATGCGCACCTCTTCAACGACACCGTTCGTGCAAACATCGCCTATGGGAGGCCGCACGCCACCCAGGCGGAAATCGAGGCAGCTGCCCGGGCGGCCCATGCCCATGATTTTATCATGCGGTTGCCCGCGGGTTACGAGACCATCGTGAGGGAACGCGGCACCCGGCTCTCCGGCGGCCAGCGGCAGCGCATCGCCATCGCGCGAGCCTTGCTCAAGAACCCTCCAATCCTGATTCTGGACGAGGCGACATCCGCCCTCGATAGCGAATCGGAGCGCCTGATCCAGCAGGCGCTGAAGACACTGCTCCAGGGTCGTACGGCTTTTGTCATCGCGCATCGGCTTTCCACGGTGCGCGAGGCAGATCGAATCGTCGTGATCCAGGACGGAGCGATTGCGGAGGTCGGAAACCACACGGAACTGATTGCAGCCGGTGGCTATTACGCGTCGCTGGTCAGCCGGGAGACGCAAGGGTTCCTGGCAGAAGCAGAGCGCGCGGCGTAGTCTAGTTCTCCTCCATCGCTACGAACGGGGGGACGTTCGTGAGCCAGAACCCCGCCAGCCCACCCTGCTGATCCACTTCGACGTAGAAGTTATCGGCGGCCCGCACGCACTGGACAGGGCGCCGGGGACCGATCTGGAGGTGAAAGACGCTTTCAGTGCTGTTGGTCTGCACCGACAGCGTGGTGTCGACCTCGAGCGATGCGACACCAGGGCGTGACGGTCGGGACGGAAGCACGACCCGTCCATCAGTCAGC
>DATADG010000194.1:0-4990 GCA_036258655.1 Gemmatimonadales bacterium
CGCTCGATTCAGGAGGAGGTGCGCCTCTCACGCGGGGCCAGCAGACAACCTGGGCCCGGCTCGATCGCCAGGCGCTCGAGGAGCGGCTTCCGTATGCCATTTACCCGGTATACATCCGCCAGCAGCCCGAGAGCGCCGGTCGAACCTTTCCTCGCCGGCTCGCTTCCCCGGAGCTGAACGACGGCCCTCACCTCGCCTACGCGATCCAATGGTTCGCCTTTGCGGCGATTGCGCTCGTCTTCGCAGGTGTCTTCTTGAAGAAGTGAAGAGTGAAAAGTGAAGAGTGAAAGTCACTTTTCACTGCGTTTATCGAGCTCCTCAATGGTCTTGACGGAGGGTCGCTGGGTTTTGCGCAGTCGAGCTGCCGTAGCTTCGGCGGTGCGGAAGGCGCGGAGGATGTTCTCTCCCGCCAACTTTCTGAGGTCGCTGTCACTCCAGCCCCGGCGGATCAGCTCGGCGAAAAGCTGAGGAAAGGTCGAGACGTCCTCGAGTCCCTCCGGAACCGTGTCGATTCCGTCGAAGTCGCTGCCGATGCCGACATGGTCTCTTCCAGCCACCTTTCGGACGTGCTCGATATGATCTGCAACCTGGCTCAGCGTCGCCCGGGGCTGGGGATGAGCTGCCTTCCACTCGTCCGTAAGCCGGCGGCGCTCTGCCGTGTCGCTGACCGAGGCATCAAGCCGTTTCCGTTCCCGCTGAAATTCCGCATCCCATGCCGCTGCCTCCGGAGAGACAAACGCAGGCACGAAGGTGACCATCACGACGCCGCCGTTGCGCGGCAGCCGCGTGAGAATGGAGTCAGGTACGTTCCGAGGGTGCTCGGTCAATGCGCGGGCGGAAGAATGGGAAAAGATGACCGGCGCCTCGGTCACCTCGAGTGCGTCGCTCATGACTGCTGGTGACACGTGCGAAAGGTCAACCAGCATGCCCAGCCGATTCATCTCCCGAACGACTTCCCTGCCAAACGCGGTGAGTCCGCCATGGCGCGCCGTATCCAGGGCGGCGTCGGCCCAATCCAGCGTCACGTTGTGCGTCAGAGTGAGATATCGCGCCCCGAGCTGGTAATACATCCTCAAAACGCCGAGCGAGTTCTCGATGACGTGACCTCCTTCCATGCCGAGCAATGAGCCGATCCGTCCCCCTTTGAAGTGCCGCTCGATATCGTCCGCGGAGAGAGCGAGCGCCAGCCGCTCGGGGTAGCGTGTAATGATCCGACGGGCGATATCGAACTGCTCCAACTGCACCCGGGCATACCCGCTGTCCTTCATCTCCCCTGGCACATAGATGGACCAGAACTGGGCGCCGAGCTTTCCCCTGGACAATCGCTCGAAGTCGGTATGCCCCGGTGTCCGCTTTCTGAGGTCATAGGCGTCTACATCCCGCGGGGCGGCGGCGAACTGTCTGATCTCCCAGGCCAAGTCGTTATGGCCATCGATGAGCGGAAACGACTCGAGCAGCTTTCGTGCATGCTCCAGTGCGCGGTCATTCGACTGTGCAGCAACGGGCATGGCCATGGTCATGAAGAAAAGCGTGAGCGGGGGGACGAAAAACGTAAGTGGTGAGCGGTGAGTCATACGCGGTAAGCGGCATGCGGTGAGCGCGGGCTCGAAGTCATTTCAGATCCTGGAGTGTGGTGTAACCACCATTATCCAACCGACGAGATACTGACCACAAGAGAGCTTAGTTGGCCCGCCTACGGGGCTACGCTTCTTGTTCCGCTCACGCCTTCCCTATCTGCACCAGCTCCGGCCGGAGGACAAACTCAGGGCAGATAGTGCGGTCATACGGATATGCCCCGCCGGTTTCCGCGTCGACCCATGGGAAACCCCGGCATACAGCCGGATAGTAGGGCTCCGTGTGAATGGTGCATACGTTTTCCTGCAGGAACACGCACCGTCCAGCGCGAACTCGCGTTCGCCACTCCCCCCAACGTGTGCGGAAGATCAGCTGCGGGCCGTGTTTCTGCGAAATGCTGGCGGCCTCCTCGTCACTGAGAGTGACACCGTATGCGCAGCATGACGAGTGATGAGGGCAGGGAAAACAGGGCAGCGACGGGAAATCACTCATGGCCAGCAAACTAGCCGGTCATCGAAAGGGTCACCATGATTGTCACGATCTCATGGGGCCCAGCATGGAAGGGCACGCTGCGGCTTCCCTCACCTAGCCTGATCTCATGGAGTGCTTGCTCATCGGCACGGGCCCGGTGGGCCGTACGCACCACGTCCGAGAGCTGCCAGGCGCCAGCAGTCGGGCTCTCTGTGGCGTTGTAACAGCGAAGCACGACCGCGTCGCCGCTCTCAGCGGGCTTCATCCCGGAGAAAACCAGCCCGTCGCCGTCCAGCCGGACACTCAGGGAAGGAAGCGACAGTGGGGAAGCCTGCCGGAGCCAGACAGGCTGAATAGGGAGAAACAGATCCTCCCAGAGTTGAGCCAGCCTTGTACCGCTCTCCAGTTGAGGCTGGGTGAGCGGCGCAATCCCGAGTTGAACGCGGTCAGTTCCGGGACACTGCGCCAGAGGCGTGGACACCGGCCACCCGGCGTGCCCAGGTCGGGTCGCGAGGTCTTCGCGTGAAAGCTGTCCCACCGCTCGCAGGAGGGTCATAATGATATTCCCCTCAGGGTCGAACTCGTACTCGAAGAAACCGGGAGCCAGCAGCGCCAGCCCCCGGTTCTTGACTGCGCGGGCAACATAGCGATGGGCAGGCGCTGTGGTTACTGGAACCTCACGGGTGTGGCGGTGCCGCTCGAAATGGACCGGGAAACGCTCGACCGGACCGAACTGTCCCCCCGCCACGGCGAACCCGCCGGGGAGTCCAGTCGGAAGACGCACCCGCAGTCTGTGGTTTCGCGCCTGGTTATCGATCTCGACAGAGCAGCGTACCACGGGGCTCCCGGCATACAGTGAAACGATCAACCGAATAGCAACTTCGCCGGGCCGGCCGCCACGGCGTGCACGTCCTGCGGCCAAGGACCAGCGCAGCTCGAGCGCTGCCACCAGCGGTCCTGCTGCCAGTGCCCGAACAGCGGCCGGCCGATTGTTCCGGCGCAGTTGGTCACCCGGCGGAGGAGAGTACGTGTACGTGTCACCCTCATCGCCGCCGGACTCGACACTCAGCAGATCCGAATACCGCTGCTTGGAGACACGGTCGGTGAGATCCAGGGTGCCGGTCGTGCCGATCCGCAGTTCGAGGAATTCGTTCCGCAACGCTCGCTCACCGACGGAGGCGGCGCCGGCTGGCATGCGAGATCCCTGGCCCAGAGCCGCCGACGTGACGCCGAAGCCATCCACGGTCGGTGTTTGAAACGCGACTCGGGTCCAGTCGACTTCATCCTGATCCGGATAATGACGATCCGAGTCGAGTCGCTCATGGCCGGCAGTCTCACCCAGGAGCTGCACCGGCATGGCCTTGCCACCAGCAATGAGGTGAAACGGCCGACGCGCAGGGCCAATCCTCGGCATCCGGTCTCCTGGAGGACCCACCAGTACATCACGACGGAACCAGGAGAGATCTGCAACCACTACTGCACTCCGGGAGCGCGGCACCGGGTTCCATAGAATAAGCTGAGGCTCAGCGACGTCGGGCTGGTCTCTCACACGATCGGTATCGTTTCCGATGAGTTGATTGAGGCCGACCCGAGCCACCTCCGCCGCAAGGGCGCGCGCATCTTCTACACGGGTCTCGACCCGGCGAGCGACTGCGTCACTAGTGCAGCCAGCGATCGAGTCGTGAAACTGACTTTGCAGGAGGAGCCGCCATGCCTGGTTCAACATCGGCCGGTGATCAGCGCCAGCAGTTACCCTGGTCAGAGCGGCAATCGGGTCCGCGATGCCGGTCAACCACAGCTCCGCCTGGGAGTGCCGGCGCTTGAGAGGAGCGCGGGTGGCGTGGACCCCTTGCAAGGTCCAGGTGTAGTCGTACGACCATCGCAGCTCTCCGTCCAGCACCGACGCACCACTCGCCTCCATGGAGGCGGCGGCGAAGAAATCGTGCAGTCGGGAGATGCGGACCTCACCGTCCGCTTCGAGCTCAGCCAGACGCGAGCGTAAGGCGATGACAGCAGGGTGTACCGCATGGTGGTCGGCTCCGATGAATACTGCGACCTGACGCGTTAAGGCGCGCTCCACCAGGCTGGATCGGACGCGAGCCCAGATGCGACGTAGCCGCTCGGGATCTGCTGTGAGTCCGGCGCCGACTTCGTATCCATCTGGAGGGAGGTGATAGAGCAGGATTTCGCGCCCATCCGGCGCGCGCCATCGGTAGAGATCGTGCTGCTGGTCCCGTTCGCCTCCAAGTCCTCGCCAGGCGACACCGTATCGAATCCCGAATTCACCCGCCAGCTGGGGAAGGCTGGCCGGGTGTCCGAATGCGTCGGGTGAATAGAGCACGTCGGTTCGACCACCCAGGCGCCGTGCGTCCGACTGTCCGGCGAGAAGATTCCGAATGAGTGATTCCCCGGAAGGGATCAGCTCATCCGCGAGGACGTACCAGGGTCCTACCTGCAGTCTTCCGGCACGTACCAGTTCCGAAACTCGGGCCTCCCGCTCGGGCCGAACCCGGAGGTAGTCCTCGACCAGAACGGTTTGGCCGTCGAGCAGAAAGGTGAGCTCCGGCTCGGCATCGAGCCGGATCAGCAGATCATCGAGCGTCCGGACTAGCCGCGCCAGAAAGATCGACTGCGGGAGGTACCATTCCCGGTCCCAGTGGGTATGCGGGATCAGATGGAAGGTGTACCCGGGCATTGCCGGGAAAGCTAATCCGCCTCAGTCGTAGCCAGTGAATGGCTCTGTTTCGAAGCGGGTTCCCTTTGACCGGTCTTCGAACACGTGGGTAATACGAACGGCCGGCCCAACCCGCTCGACCCGACTTTCGAGCAGGACGATGTCGGGTTTATTCGCCAACTGCATGCTGTTGAGCCGATCGGCTTCGGCTCTGGCGATATCCCCTGGGGTTGGGCGGCTGGCGGGGTATGCGTCTTCGTGATGCCGAAT
>DATADG010000195.1:0-7236 GCA_036258655.1 Gemmatimonadales bacterium
TACTGCCAGGGCAAGGAAGTTCGCAGAGGACGGGTCGCTATTTGGCGCGCTCGAGATAGACGCCCTCGCGAGGGTTGACTCGAACCCGTTCGCCTTCGTTAATGAATTCGGGCACCTGAATCGTGACTCCATTGCTCAGCCGTGCGGGCTTGGTGCTCGCCGTCTTGGTAGCGGTTCTCATCACCGGCGCGGTTTCCACAACTTCCAGCTCCGCCACGGCAGGCAACTCGATGGCGATGGGTCGCCCGTTGAGCCACTCCGCCTGGAAGCTCATTCCCGGTTCCAGCCACTGAGCTTGATCGCCCGCGATTTCCTCGTCCAGCGTATACTGCTCGTAGGTTTCGGCATCCATGACATGAACACCGGCGGCGTCGCGGTAGAGCACTTGCAGCTGTCTGGTGTCGAGGCGGGCTTCTTCAACGAACTCGGTGGCGCTGAACCGATGCTCGAAGGTCGAGCCAGTGTTCAGATTGCGCATTCGGGCTTGAACAAACGCCCGCAGGTTTCCCGGTGTACGATGAGTGAATTCCATCACCCGGCAGGGTTGGCCCTGGAAATAGATCACGTGTCCGCGGCGGATGTCGGTAGCCTTCACAGGCTGAGCTCCCGGTTCGAGCGTTGGCAGGGCGGGCTTGCTTCGCCCGGAGAAAGCTGGAAAATACACCGTGGGTGAAGCCTGCTTCAGCCATGATGACGGAGGGCGTGCCTCAAGATGAACGACCAGCTCGAACTGGCCCGGTAAGTATTGGCCGCCCCTTCGGGATTCAGCCTCATTCGGATTCAGGACGATGATGCACAGCTCAAGCTGGCGGGCTGGCGCCGGAACGTCGGTGCACCGGTAGCGCTCGATCTTGCTCCTGCCGCTACCCGCGATCAGGATGGTGGGCCGGTCGTGGTCCTCAGTTGGAATGTGTGGATCGGACGAGGCCGGTTGCGCGAGGTGATCTCCAGGATTCGGAACGGCGCCTTCATCCGGCTGGGGGCCCATCCCGATTCGCCTTTGATTGTTCTCGTTCAGGAAGCCTGCAGGAGCGACGCGTCCATACCCCGATCCCCCGCGGGGCCCTCCGGGCGCGTTCTCGTTGCCGAGCTTGGGTCTGCCGAGGACATCGTCGAGACGGCTCGACACCTGGGCCTCAACGTGCGGTACGCTCCCTCCATGCGAAATGGTGCTCTGCAGAGTGACCGGGGGAATGCGATCCTGTCGACGCTACCGTTGGAAGACGCGCAAGCGATTGAGTTGCCACTGGTGCTGCAGCGCAGAGTTGCCGTATCGGCGTCAGTCGTCGTCGGCCCGCGCAGGGTACGCCTGGTCAGTGCACATCTCGACCCGCGAGGACCTCCCGGCCACCAATGGCTGGGATCGGCCGGTCGAGAGACCCAGGCTCGCCATCTCCTTGCATCTCTCCCTGATGACCTGGTTGTTCTCGGCGCAGATTTGAATCTGGGACGAGGGCGCTACGAACGCGCCTGGCGGCTGCTGGGTGATGCGGGGTTCACCTTTGGAGTGCCGCCCTCGGTACCTTCGTGGCGCCACACCTTTCATGCACTGCCTCGGTTGGTTTTGGACTATCTGCTGGTCCGCGATCGGACTGCAACAATTCGGGAAGCGCGAGTGCACCGCGTTGACGAACACCCCCAGGATCGCGGATCACGAGTCTTCGGGTCCGACCATCACCCCCTGCTGGCACGCATCGATTTTCATGAGTGACATCCAATGAGTGAATGGCTTGGGTTTGGGGCCGACCTCCCCTGGTGGGCCTGGACGCTGATGATCGTCGGTGTGATCGCACTGGTGTCGGTGATCGGCGCCTTGTTCTTTCCCGACTGGCCCACAGAAGACTTCACCGTTGGCCTCCAGGCAGAGCCCGGATCGATGGAGTTTGTCGCGGGTGTCGCCCGCTTCCTGAACGAACCGATCTTTCAGGGCGGTCAGGCCGAGCTTCTGCAGAATGGCGATGCATTTTTTCCGGCTATGCTGCAAGCCATTCGCCAGGCACGCGACACAGTGAATTTTGAGACCTACATATTCGAGCCCGACGAAGTGGGACAGCAGTTCATGGAGGCCTTCAAGGAACGGGCGCGCGCCGGCGTGGAGGTGCGACTCCTCATAGACGGCTTCGGCGGAATCAAGCTGCGGAAGAAATACCGCGACGATCTCCAGCGGGCGGGAGTGAGGGTCTTGCGGTTCCGTCCCCTGACGCTCCGCAACCTGGTGCGGATCTATCGGCGGGATCACCGACGGGCCACGATCATCGATGGTAAGGTAGGCTTCACCGGGGGAGCCGCCGTCTCGAAAAAGTGGAAAGGAAACGTCAGCAACAAACACGAGTGGCGGGACAGCATGACCCGCGTCACGGGTCCCATGGTGGCCGGCATCCAATCCGCCTTCGCGGAGCACTGGGTGTACGGCACGGGAGAGGTCCTGGCCGGGAATCGCTTCTTCCCATCGCATAAGCAATCACCCGGCCTGTGCGGGCTTTCGGTGGTAAGCTCGCCCTCTGATTCGGAGCAGAACATCCGGCTGCTGTTCTGGCTCAGCTTCACCAACGCGCGGAAGCGGCTCTGGATCAGCAACTCCTACTTCATCCCTGACCGGCGCTTACGCGCGGCCGTGATCGAACGGGCGATACACGGCGTGGACGTCCGGATCCTCGTCCCAGGGAATCAGACTGACGCCGTACCGGTGCAGGCCGCAGGACGAAGCTATTACCAGGAGCTACTCGAGGCCGGCGTCCGCATCTTCGAGTATGCGCCCGCCATGATGCACGCCAAAACGGTGGTCATCGACGGCATCTGGTCCATCGTGGGGTCGGCCAACATGGATGAGCGCAGCATGGAGATCAATGAGGAAAATGTACTCGGCATCGCCGACGCGGCTTTCGCCCGCGCCGTCGAAGCCGGGTTGGCAATAGATCACGCACAGTCGCGCGAGATCATGTTGGAGCAGTGGAAGAAGCGATCGGTGCTACAGCGAGGCTTCGAGGTGCTGGCCAAGACGTTGATCGAGCAGTACTAAACCGGACCATTGAAGGCAGGATCCGACACCCGGGTCCTCAGCTCGGTCTCAGATCCGCGACACCAGCCGCCACGAAAATCAAAGTGACGCTCGTCCAGAAGACGAGTTCCCAGGGCTTCGGTCCCCCGCTGTTGCAGCTGCCACAGGAGGATCTTCGCACCCACTTCAGCCGCAGGCTCCCAGATGCCGGCGGTGAGTGGAGGGTACAACTCGGCGAATTCGGGCTTCAGCCTCGCCTGTCTGGCTGTTGAATCCATACCTGCTGCTCCAAGAGTTCAGTACTGCGGCGCAACCTTCGGTTCAGCGAGGGAGATAATGCTCACTCCAGGATTACTGCACCAGGGGCCTAAGGGAGTTTTGATTACCGCAACACCCGGGCCGCAGACGCTGGCTCATCTTCTCTGGTACTGCCGCCACCCATATGTGTGTCCAACGCACCACTGAGGGTGACACCCTCTGCTCCGAGTAGACGAAACAGCTCCCACTCAGCCGCACGTGCTGCATGAGTGCGTCGTCCGTTGTACATCAGGGAGATCACCAGCACACCATCGGGCCTCCCGAGGTATCCTGCCAGGGTGGCCACCCGGTCCAGAGTACCTGTCTTGGCATGCACTACACCCCGCCCCAAACCTCTTCGGAGACCCCGCAGGGCGATCCCGTTGGCCGGGAGCAGCAAGGGAAAGCGTTCTCCACCACGGAGTTGTGGGTAGCGGGCGAGGTACAGCATCTGAGTCATTGGACTCACCCGGTCGAGCTCGCTGAGCCCGCTCCCATCCACCAGCCGGACTTGGGCGCCGGGTCCGACAATGTCGCGGACATGCTGCGTCAGGAGGGTAGGCCCCGTCGTCTGACTGGCCGAGGCCCATTGGAGCACCAGCTCGGCACCGATGTTGAGGCTGCGGCGATTGATCTCCACCGCCACACTGTCGAAGGGAGCGGATTCCACCTTGGCCAGGACCCGGGGCAGCTCGGTGCCGTTCCGCGGCGCCGGCGCGCGGTCGGCCCACCGTATGCCCGCACGCTCCAGAGCAGCCGCCCAGGCGTATGCCAGTACACTAGACGGCGCGTGGGCAACGGCGGACAGGCCGGCAGCGCGCGAGTAAATACCGATGGTGCCGAGCAATGTCCAGCCGCCGTCCGGATCTGCCTGGAGTCTCAGCCGGCGGCGCACGCCACCGACAGTGACCGCGTTCATGCGGACCAGTCGGTCGACTCCGACGGGGTACGCCGAAATCAGAACCGGCGGTGATCCGACATCGCGCCCGGGTCGAAATGTCAGCGAAATGGTGTTCTCGTGCAGCGTCACCGGGCCAACCGGAGGCGCATAGAGTTGTCCCGTAAAGTCAGCCGACCACACGGCGGGGTAGCGCGACGTCGCTGGTCCGGTCCGACTGGTCAGGGCGAGGGGCCCTTCGAGTTGTCGAATGCCACTCGCGTGCAGTTGCCGGGCGAGCTCTCGCAGCGTTGGTCCTGCTCTGCCCGACCGCTCCAACGTCGGGTCGCCGCCGAGCTCGAGCTGCCAGGCGCCGACCCAACGCCCACTCACTGAGTCCAGTCTGCCTCGACCCAGAACCCGCGTGGAGATACGCGCACCTCCACCTGCTCGGGCACGGGTGAATCCGATGGTGAACAGCTTCACAGTGGAAGCCGGGATCAGCTCGAGCTCCGGGTTGACACTCCAGAGCACGCGCCCGCTCATCGTCCCGATGGCAACACCCCATTGCCCGTCACCAGTGCGCTCGCTCGTGCGACGGAACCAGTCGTCGACCCGCGCCCGCTCGAGCTGCGAGAGTTCCTGGGCAGCTGTGGTATGGGCGAAGGCAGGAGCGCCTAATGCAAGAATTACCAGCGTCCGTAATAGACGTCGGTTCATAATCGGCTCACCATCCCGCTGGGTGGGTGCAGGCAGGAAACTGCAGTCCTGCCGAATGGCAGGGAGCAATCGGCGAGCCAACGGTTACGCTATTGCGAAATCAATCACTTACAGCGTCGCTGCCGAACTCGGGGTGGGCATTTCGCTAGGGCGGGGTCGAGCGTCTCGCCAGCATCGGTCTGGCGTTAGAAGCCGACCCCGGAAATCTTGCTACGCACTATGCGCATCGCCGTCGTGTTCGATACGCCGTATTCCGGCTGGGACTGTCACGTCCATGCGCAGCAGATGGACAAGGAGGTCGCCGCATGGAAGGTGGATGAGCCCGAGATGGAGTATCAGATCGGGGATGCCTTGCGCGAGTGCGGGCACCAGGTGCGGCTCCTGGGAGTGAGGGATGACCTCGAGTACCTGGTGCGGGAGCTGGCAGACTGGAAGCCTGACTTGGTGTTCAACGCAGCTGAAGCGTTCCGCGGCAACGAGTCACTGGAGTACCTGCTCCCTGGTCTCCTCGAAGCCGAGGGCTATCGGTACACCGGGGCCCCACCCCTGGCCCTTCAGGTCACCCGCAACAAGGCGATCAGCAAGAAAATCCTGGCCTATTTCGGGATTCAGGTACCCGGCTTCGTGAGCTATCGGCTCCAGGAAGAAGTGGATGCTGCGCCGCAGCTGAGATTCCCCCTGATCGTCAAGCCGCTTCAGGCCGATGCGTCGGCCGGTATCGCCCAGGCCTCGGTTGTCCAGGATGTAAGCTCGCTCTCGGAGCGGGTGTCGTTCATTCACGAGCGATTCGGTCAGGGCGCGATTGCTGAGGAATTCGTGGACGGACGTGAGCTATACGTCAGCATCCTGGGTAATGGCGAGTCCCTGGAGATTCTTCCCATCACCGAAATGGTTTTCGACAAGAGCAAGACCCGGCCGGAGGAGCGGATCGCCACGCAATCCGCGAAGTGGGACGAATCATACCGGGAGCGAAGAGGCATACGAAACGTTCTCGCCCGGCCTCTGGCCAAGTCCGTTCGCGACCGGATCAACGAAACCTGCCGAACAGCCTATCGTGCGCTCTGGCTTCGTGATTACGCCCGGCTCGATCTGCGGGTGACCGACGACGGCAAGGTCTGGGTGCTCGAGGCCAACGCGAATCCGTTTATCAGCTACGGGCACGACATGGCCAACGCGGCAGCCAAGGCAGGCATGGAGTATTGCGAGTTTATCCAGCGCATCGTCGATGCTGCCGTCGACCGTTATGAGCGGGCGTAGGCGCCGGCGGGCTCCGGCCTGGGCTCGGGAGCAGCGCTGCGTCTGTGGCCACCGGGTGCAGCGCTACATGGGCTACTGCTCCGAGTGTGGGCGCGCGCAACGCTGGGGTGATATAGGCGGCTTGACCGGTGCGGAGTGTTACCGCTGCGGGTGGGCCGTCTCCGACTCCTTTCGCTGCTGTCCTTGGTGTGGCGCCGATATCCACGAGGAGGGCATCTCCAGTGACGTGCCGCTGAAAGCGCCTCGCGGGTTCAGGATGGACGCGCGCTGCGATTGGGGCTGTGGTGGAGGAGTGCAGTACCCGATGCAGTACTGCCCCTGGTGTAGCCGGCCACAACATTGGAATGAGGAGCAGCGGTTTGAGGGGGAATGCCCCCACTGCGGGCGCGGGGTCGATGACATGATGAACACCTGCCCGTGGTGTGGCGGGGATTCCACCGGACGCGACCTCATTCCTCGCGCGCTGACCCGGGTTCGCCGCCTGTTGCTGGTCAGCAGAATAAAGGATTGGGGCTACCGGATTCTCTTGCGCCCTGGTGTCTCCGGCGTGGATCCCAAGTATCCCAACATGGTCGAGATCGAGCAGCGCTATGTCGTCGGGAAGCGGCGGCGGGACGAGATCTCCTGGACCATGCTGGTCGGGCTGATCACGCACGAGCTCGGACACAGCTTTCTTTATCATCATTGGGACTGGACTCGCACCCGCCAGTTCCGGCGCGCCTTCGGTGAGGTGGACAAGGCGTATCGAGGGATGGACAACACCTGGGTCTACTTTCAGCGGCGGCGCATTGCTATCGCGCCGTCGAATCATGTGAGCGCGTACGCCGCCAAGCACCCACAGGAGGACTTCGCCGAAACATTCCGATTTTACGTCACCCGCCGTGGCCGCTTGCGCGACCTATTTGGCGAGTTTGGTCGGAAGCGCAAAGGCGTCATTCTGTTCGAAAAGTTTCTGGTACTGCATGACTATGTTCGGGCGCTTCGCGGATGGGGCGCCTACAGTGCGTAGCCCGCGTCACAGACAGCACTGTGGTTGATGCCTAATTTGGCTGGGACAACCCAACCGGACGGCGCCGCGGCATGCCGC
>DATADG010000196.1:0-4699 GCA_036258655.1 Gemmatimonadales bacterium
CGCGTCTGCTCTGGGTTTTCCCCGGATTCGGGGATCATGCTCTCCTGCTCTTTCTCGCCGTCCACTGCGAGCTTCTGCTTCTCCTGGTTCTTGATTCCCTGATCTTGCCGGCGGTCCTTGTAGTCCGTCGCACCCGCCTCCCCAGGATCGATTTGGTATTGATCCGGTCGCTTGCCACCCATCGCTCGCCTCGCTGTAAAGAGCGGCTCAGAATTGTCTCACGAACTGTGCCGCCGCGCCGGAGGGCTCCGCCCGCCGGTCCGCCCACCACCGCAATCTAGGGGGACTGCTCCCGCGTCGTGCGCATGGTCGTTAACGGCCCGACTGTTGCACCCCCGCCGGAGCACAAGCGGCGAACCGGCAGACATCTAGGAGGATACATGGCAGCCAAGAAGAAAGTGGACGCGTCGCCCGCGGACACTTCGTCCAAGGAGCGCGCGCGCACCGCATCGCAGCGCGGCGGCCGAGCAACCCGGAGCAGGGTGACCACACGGACCTCCACGCCGCAGGCCCAAGAGGTCCCGGATCAGGCGCAGCAACCGCAGACGCCGCCAGAGCCACAACGACCACAGTCGCAGCATCCGCAGCAGACCCAGCAGGGCCAGGCGCGGGCTCGAGGTCAGCAAGACCAACAGGACGGAGCGGTGCAGCCGTCCGACCAGCAGCAGCCCGTGCCTCCCTTTCCAGCCCAGCATCAGGACAGGCCGGGCATCGAGGCGCAGATTGAGCCTCGACCCGAGTACTCGGCGCCCACCTATGCGGCGGCCGGTAAGCTGCAGGGAAAAGTCGCCCTGATCACCGGTGGTGACTCCGGCATTGGCCGAGCGGTAGCCGTGCTGTACGCGCGGGAGGGAGCCGACGTGTCCATCGTGTACCTCCCCCAGGAGCAGGTGGATGCCGAGGAAACGCGGTCGGCCGTAGAGGCCGAGGGGCGCCGCGCGCTGCTGATCCCGGGCGACGTCACCGACCCGCAGTTCTGCCGCGACGCGGTGGAGCAGAGCGTTCGTGAGCTTGGCAAGCTGGATATCCTGGTGAACAACGCGGCGTACCAGCAGAGCCAGGAGTCGCTCGAGGACGTGTCCGAGGAGCAGTGGGACCGGACCTTCCGCACCAATATCTACGGCTACTTCTACATGGCGAAAGCCGCGCTCCCTCATCTCAAGCAGGGGAGCGCGATCGTGAACTGCGGCTCGATCACCGGACTCCAGGGGAGCAAGTCGTTGCTCGACTACTCCGCCACCAAAGGTGCGATCAACGCGTTCACCAAGTCGCTCGCGCAGAACCTCGTGGAGCGGGAGATCCGCGTGAACTGCGTCGCGCCGGGCCCGGTATGGACGCCGCTCAACATCGCGGACAAGCCGCCAGAGAAGGCGGGGAAGCATGGCCAGGATGTCCCCATGAAGCGGCCGGCACAACCCGAGGAAGTCGCACCCGCCTTCGTGTTCTTCGCCTCCGAGGCGGACTCCAGCTATATCACCGGGGAGGTGCTCACGCTGCTCGGTGGAGAAACGACGGCCGCCTGACGCCAACCAACATCTGCTACCCGTCGCACGGCGCCGCCCGGGAATCAGCGCCCGGCGGCGCCGTGCAGGTTCATGGCAGGGATAGCAGAGATCCTCGTCATGGCGCCGCCGTTCGGCGATTCCACCCTCGCCGAGCGCCTGAAAGATGAGCCAGCGGCGGTTGCGCCCTGCATGAGCCCAGGTGAAGGGCCAAGCCCTCGATGGTAGGAGACGTTTGCACCTCCGTATCACCTCCCGTTGACAGGTTCGATGCACGCTCGCATTCTCACCCTGCTAATGGCTTCGGTCCGCATGCAGGGCTCCGAGTATGCTCCGTTTCCGTCGATTTCCGATTCCCCAGTGTGTGACATCCGGCAGGCACCGCGTGCACTGCCATGTTCTCACTAAAACGACGCTTGGCGGCGGATGGGCCACGCGCCGCAGAGAGCGCATCACGGGCTGCGGTGAGATGGTCGTCGAGGGAGCGCCGGCGGATACTTCAACCTCGGCGAGCGGACGCCAGGGAAGCTACGGAGGGAGCCCGCTGCGACGTTGGCATCGCGGGAGGGTTCGGGTGTGTGTTCATCCTTCTCTCGAGGAGGGAGTATGCGTTTGAGATTTGGTCTGCTGACCACCCTTTTATTGACGCTCGGGTCCGTACCCGCCCTGGCGCAGGAGCGCGTCGTGAGCGGCACCGTGACCGACTCGGCGACCGGTACTCCGCTGGAGGGAGCAACCGCCACGGTGCGGGGCACGACAATCGGTGCGGCCGCCGGAGCGGATGGGCGCCTCACGCTCACGAATGTGCCGGCGGGCCAGGTAACGATCACCATCCGCAGGATCGGCTACCGAGCCGAGGACGTCGTGCTCGGGGCCGGACAGAACGACCTCCGCGTCGGGCTCGCGCGTGACCCCCTTGAGCTGGACGAAGTGGTCGTGACCGGGCGGGCCACGGAGGTGGCGCGTCAGAATGCGCCGAACGCCGTGGCGACGGTGAGCGGCGAGGAGGTCACGCGCGTCGCGTCTCAGAGTGTGGAGCACGCGCTGCAGGGGAAGATCGCCGGTGCTGTCATCTCGACCAACTCCGGAGCGCCGGGGGCGGTGTGCAGGTGCGCTTACGCGGCGTCACGTCGATCAACGCCCAATCCGAGCCGCTTTATGTAGTCGACGGGGTGGTCCTGAGCAACGTGGCCATCCCCTCTAATCAGAACGCAGTGACCGGCGCGGCGAGCGGCTCCAACCCGGCGCTCACCCAGGATGCACAGGTCAACCGCATCGCGGATCTCAATCCCAACGACATCGAGAGCGTCGAGGTGCTGAAGGGCGCCTCCGCCTCCGCGATTTATGGTTCCAGGGCATCCAATGGCGTCGTCATCATCACGACCAAGCGCGGCCAGGGGGGCCCGCTGCGACTCAGAATGACCCAGCGGGTCGGGTTCAGCCAGCTTTCGGAGAAGCTGGGGTCCCGCCGGTACGAGTCGCTCGAGGAAGCGGTGGACGTCTGGGGACCTGCGGCGGCCGACTTCTTCCAGCCGGGCGTCACGTTCGATCACGAGGAGCAGCTGGCTGGACGCAATCCGCTATCGTTCGAGTCGATCGTCGACCTGAGCGGCGGCGGCGGCAACACCCGGTACTTCGTATCGGGCGGGTGGAGGGACGATGGCGGGATCATCGAGAACACGGGGTTCGAGCGCCAGGCGGTGCGCGGCAACCTCGACCAGCGGTTCGGCGAGCGTGTGAATCTAAGTCTCGGCACGAACGTGACCCGCACGGTGGCGGAACGGGGGCTCACCAACAACGACAATCGCAGCGTGAGCTTCTACATGACGCTCCCGTTCACGCCCAGCTTCGTTGACCTGCGACGCAGGCCGGACGGCACGTTCCCTGAGAACCCGTTCGTCGCCAGTAACCCACTGCAGACCGCGGCATTGATGAAGAACGAGGAGACCGTCTGGCGCGTCATCGGATCCGGCCAGCTCACGCTGGACGCCATCCAGACGCCGTCTCATTCCCTGAGGTTCGTCGGCACCGGCGGCGCCGACTACTTCACGCAGAGCAACGATCTGCTCTTTCCGCCCGAGCTCCAATTCGAGGAGGACGATGGTGAGCCCGGGACTTCGCTGCTCACTGATGCCGACAATCTCAACCTCAACGTCGGCGCAAGCGGGATCTATACCTATCAGCCCTCCAGCGCCTTCTCGGCCACGACCTCCTTCGGCCTGAGCTACGCCGAGCGCGACCTGGACATCGCACGGGTCGTAAGTCGCAATCTCGTGGGCGGTCTCGAGAACATCGGCGCGGCCACCAACATCCAGGTACGCGAGGAGCGCCAGCGCGTCGAGGATTTCAGCCTGTTCGCGCAGGAAGAGATGCTGCTGCTGGATGAGCGGCTGTTGCTCACGGCCGGCGTCAACGCCGACCAGAGCAGCGTGAACGCGGATGACGACAAGCTCTTCGTCTATCCAAAGGTTGCCGCCTCCTACCGGCTGGAGCAGCCGATGGGATGGCTCGATCAGCTCAAGTTCCGGGCGGCATACGGTGAGTCCGGGAACCAGCCACTGTTCGGGCAGAAATTCACCCCGCTCGAGGCGACGGAAACCATCAACGGGCTCCCCGGTCTTCAGGTGGGGGACTCAATCGGCGCCAGTGACCTCCGACCCGAGCGGCAGAGAGAGATCGAGGGCGGGGTCGATGCGACGCTCTTCGGCAACCGGGGGACACTCGAGTTCACGTTCTTTCAGAAGAACGTGACCGACCTCCTCCTCGCGCGCACGCTGGCGCCTTCCAGCGGCTTCGAGGCCGAGATCTTCAACGGGGGCGAGCTGCGCACGCGTGGCCTCGAGATCGGCGTCGGTGTGGTGCCGCTGCAGAGGCCGGACCTCCAGTGGGTATTCCGCTCGACCTTCTCCTCAAATCGGAGCAGGATCCTGGACCTCCCCGCCGATGTACCCACGTTCCGGACGGGTGGCTTCGGCACCTCGCTCGGGGCGTATCAGATCGAGGAGGGGGCGTCGGCCACGCAGATCGTCGGGAACGATACGCTCCCTACCGGCGCCGATACCGTCCGGAGGATCGGCGACGCCAACCCCGACTTCAACATGTCATTCAGCAGCGATCTCACCGTCGGGCGCTTCCGCCTCTACGGCCTCCTCGACTGGCAGCAGGGCGGTGATCTCATCAACCTGACCAAATTCCTC
>DATADG010000197.1:0-9457 GCA_036258655.1 Gemmatimonadales bacterium
AGGGGTCCCAAGGCTTGCTCTGGTCTATCGTCTCGACCGTTGGGGTCGAAAATTCCATCATTGGTCTCTCCGATGTAGGTGGACCAGCTCCGGCGGCCCACTCGAGTGCTGCAAAAGGTTCCAGGTGCGGTCAATCCGGAGAGGAGCCGCTCCGGTGCTGACGACCAGTAAGTTGAAAGATAGCAATCACTTAGGATGAGTCAACCGACCCCTAAGTGCCTGTATACCAAAGATTTACCGAAGGGTGTTGCAGGCGGGAAAAATAAGATGGGAGGGCCGACCCAAGTCGGCCCTATTAGCTCAGCGGTTCAGGCGAGTTACTCGTCTCGCTGCCTTTTGTAGAGCCAGTACTCGGGCCCGGCCAGGTTCTCCGGCCAGTCATCCAAGTGAAGATCCCCACGCCAGGCGGCATCCAGCTCGTCATTGTCATCCGAGGGGCGCCAGGGAAGGTCTCCACCTGATTCCCAAGGCCGTTCGTCGGCTTGGCTCATAGGTCCTCCGCAGCCTGCTGGCGCCGCACCATGCGGCACCATACACCGAAATGCCGGGCCGGGGTACCCGGTTTTCCCGAACTCCACGTCGATTCGCAAGTCGCGGGCCCGAGCCACAGGCTCGGCCACGAAAGGGGTTTGGATCGAGCGCAGAGGGGTGGCGGAGGGTGAGCTCAAGGGCTACAATTCCGCCTCTTCGATGGCCCACGGGACGTGGCGCAGTCCGGTAGCGCACTGCAATGGGGTTGCAGGGGTCGCGGGTTCAAATCCCGCCGTCCCGATTTCTACAAGTTCATCGATTCGACGGTTCCCGCCTGATGATCCCTTCATGTCTGGAGTGATTCTGAGCCGACAGCTAACCACTTTCCTCCTTCTGGGGCTGGCCGCGTGCGGCGACAGGTCTGAACGCGAGGCTACTCTGCAGGCTGGGGAGTTCAGCGCAGCACTGGGCGTAGATACTGCCGCTATGACCAGAACTCCTACCGGACTTCGATACCAGAGTCTGGCGCAAGGTCAGGGTGAGGAGGCAACGGCAGGAAAGAGGGTAGCGGTTCACTACACCGGCTGGCTACCAAACGGCGAAAAGTTTGATAGTAGCCGTGATCGCAATGAGCCGTTCGAGTTCACCCTGGGGGCCGGGCAGGTGATTGCCGGCTGGGATGAAGGCGTTGCTGGTATGAAAGTCGGGGGCAGGCGCAAACTCCTTATCCCACCCGATCTGGCCTACGGAACGGCGGGCGCACCGCCGGACATACCTCCGGGCGCCACCCTCGTGTTCGATGTCGAGTTGCTGGACGTACGCTGAGCAACGGGAGCATTGGGCGGATGTGAGGAGCCGCCACTGCCCGCAGAGGAATCAATCCTCCTGATCGGGCTTGCGGCGGGCGGGGTCGTTCTCGCTTCCGGGACGGACCAGCTCAATGGTCCCCTGGAATGATTCGAGTGTAACCTGGGCGCTCCCCGATCCCAGAGTAAAGCTGAACCCCTTTCCTTTCCGGGTTCCGCGCAGTGGAACCGGGAACTCGGACTCGAACTCCCCACTGAACGTCGACACCGCCACGCTGGCACTGGTCCCCTCCGCCACAGTCAGTCCGATATCGCCATTGTGGGTCGAAAAGGCATACCGGCCACCCGAACGAATCGGGCCTGAGTACCAGATATCGCCGTTCACGGTGCTGGCATCGACGCTGGCCGCATCGACCACGCGGAGTGTGATCTCACCATTGACAGTTTGGGCCATCACGTCACCTGCGCTGTTGGCGACTTCCACGTCCTCGTTGACCGAGTTCACACTGATGCGTCCCCTGGCGCCCCGTAGCTTGACCGATCCTTGCACCGAGCGGAGGGAAATGAGGCCTTCGCCTCCGGTCACGTCCACGTCTCCTTCGACCGTTTCGGCAGTGATGGGCGCTCGGACTCCCTGCAGCTTCATGCTGGTGTTCACCCCTGACAGGGACATCGCCATCCAGGCCGGTACACTGATGCGGAGCTGGATCTCCGAATCGGAATCGTGCCGGCCGTGGGTGCGGATGCTGACTGCGGTGGCAGAAGTAGATACCTCGATTCGATCTCGTCCCGAGGCCGAGCTCTCTACCCGTACCGCGTTTCGGTCCCAGGCTCGCACGGTCAACTCCCCACTAGAAGCCACCACGTCGAGCCGTTGGCCACGGGCCGCCGTGAGCGTCGTGTCGAGCTGCTGGGCATAGGCCAGCGCCAGGGTACCGGTCAGCAGATTGAGCAGCACGGGAGTTCCTTTCAGCTCACCGGAACGAGAGCAGCCGCGCGACGCAACAGGTCGAGTTTCCGTCGCATCGTTTCGGCCAGATGGCTATTGAGGTACAGGTTCGCGGAATCGGACTCGAGGGCGCGTTGCGCCTCGGCAATGGCGCGATCGATGGCCGCCAGGTTCTGCTCGATGACCCTGACCGTGGTGCTGTCCAGTCGCCCCCGGCCTTCGGCCAGTACCCGCTCCAGGTCCGCCACGGCCGCGGCATAGCTCTCGGAGGCGTTCGGCCGCATGGCGACGGTGACAGCGGGCGATTCACTTGGCGACACGCCGATGGCAGGCACCGGCGTTGTTGCCCGAGTGTCCCCCGTTCGGAGCAGCCAGACTGCCCCTCCCGACATCATCATCAGTGCGATCCCGGCTGCCGCGAGCTGCGGCAGGGTGAAAGCCCACCGGCGACGGATTTTCCGCCGGAAAGTCAGGTCGATCGGCTCGTTAGCCTGTGTTCGTGTCGCTCCGATGCGGTTGGCGATTGCCGGCCAGAGATCGTGCGGCGGTGCCAGCTCTCTGAGGCTGCGAGCCCGGTGAACGACTCTGCGCAGATCCGCCAGCACCGAAGTGCAGTCGGCGCACGTCTGAAGATGAAGCTCCAGCGCGGTCTGCTCGTTCTCAGACAGATCTCCGTCGAGATACTCCGAGAGACGATTGGTCCAGCGGTCAGTGGTCATCCTGCTCTCCCCTCAGCGGTCGAGGTGCTGGCGCAGCGCCATGCGTGCCCGATGAAGCTGAGACTTCGAGGTCCCGGTCGCCAAACCCAGCATCTGAGCGATTTCCTCGTGGCGATAGCCTTCCACGTCGTGAAGAACGAACACCTCTCGGGCGCCATCCGGCAAACGTTCCATAGCGGCTTCGAAGTCCATGGCTGTCTCAGGTCCCGGTCGGCGAGCGGGGATTGTCTGCAAGGCGATATCGCTCTCGACAAAACGCTTTCGCCGAGTGCCAAGCGCCTCGCGCCGTGCCAGGATGACGTTCACCGCCAGCCGGTGGAGCCATGTCCCGAACGCGGCCTCTCCTCGAAAAGTGCCCAGCTTCTGCCAGGCCCGGACAAAAATGTCCTGCGCCACTTCATCGATATCATCGTCGCTGAGCATCCGACGGACCAGTCCGTAGATCCGGGAGACGTGGCTCCGGTAGAGCCGCTCGAACGCGCTGGCGTCTCCGCTGGCCGCGAGCGTGGCGTCCACTGCATCCGGATCGGTCCTGCCGGTTGATTCGTGCTCCAGGATCGCCACTCCGATGCCGAGTTCGTTCATCGCGGGAGGATTGGATCGTTTGATGGGCCAAAAGGTTGCCGTGCCTCTCTGGAAAGGCTAGCCTTGTTTCTGAGAGCGAGTACAACCACCAGCACCAGCCCAACTTCTGGATTCCCGCTTTGGCAACCATCAGCCGCTCGAAGGTCATCACTGCTCCCCGAGGACGGACGATCTCGTGTCTCGGTTGGCAGCAGGAAGCGGCGCTCCGGATGCTGATGAACAACCTCGACCCGGAGGTTGCGGAGCGGCCGGATGATCTGGTGGTCTATGGAGGTACCGGGAAAGCCGCCCGAAGCTGGGAGTGCTACGAGCGGATCGTCGACACCCTGCGCCGGCTGGAGAACGACGAAACCCTGCTGGTGCAGAGTGGTAAGCCGGTCGGCGTCTTCAGGACCCACGACGAGGCGCCGCGTGTTCTCCTCGCCAACGCACACCTGGTGCCGCGATGGGCCACGTGGGACGAGTTTCGTCGACTCGAGTCGCTCGGCCTTACGATGTACGGGCAGATGACAGCCGGATCCTGGATCTACATCGGTACCCAGGGAATTCTGCAGGGAACCTATGAGACCTTTGCTGAGTGTGCTCGGCAGCACTTCGGCGGAACACTCGAGGGCCGTCTGGTCGTCACCGGCGGTCTCGGCGGGATGGGCGGCGCCCAGCCACTGGCGGCGACAATGAACGGTGCGGCCTTTCTGGGCGTGGACGTCGATGAACGGCGTATCCGCCGCCGGGTCGACACCCGCTACTGCGACCGCCTGGAGACCGATCTGGATGCCGCTCTCCGGCTGGTGCAGGACGCGCGGGAGCGGCGGAAGCCGCTCTCAGTTGGACTGGTTGGTAATATCGCCGAGGTCTTACCCGAGCTGGTGCGCCGCGGCATCACCCCCGACGTGGTGACCGACCAGACCTCGGCCCACGATCTTAGGGTGGGCTACATCCCCGCCGGGCTAACTCTGGATGAAGCCGAGCGGCTGAGAGAGGCAGATCCACAGGGCTACGAAGCCCGGGTGTTGGACTCCATGTCGCGGCACGTGGAAGCGATGCTCGAGCTGCTCCGCCGGGGAGCCGTAGTGTTCGATTACGGCAACAATATCCGGGGACAGGTGGCGGACCACCGCGGCATGGCGAAAGCCTTCGATATCCCGGGGTTCGTGCCTGCGTTCATTCGTCCCCTTTTCTGCAGGGGCGCCGGACCGTTCCGCTGGGTAGCACTTTCTGGCGATCCAGCCGACATCGCTGCCACCGATCAGGCGGTGCTCGACACATTCCCCGCCAAGCAGACGCTCGCCCGCTGGATCCGACAAGCGCAGGAGCGCGTCGCCTTCCAGGGACTTCCCGCCCGAATCTGCTGGCTGGAGTATGGCGAGCGTGCGGAGATGGGCGCTCGTTTCAACTGGCTGGTCAAAAAAGGCAAGGTAAGCGCCCCGATCGTCATCGGCCGTGATCATCTGGATACCGGGTCGGTGGCATCGCCGAACCGGGAAACCGAAGGAATGAAAGATGGGTCGGACGCAATCGCGGACTGGCCGCTTCTCAATGCCCTGCTGAACACCGCGTGTGGCGCGAGCTGGGTTTCTATCCACCATGGTGGCGGTGTGGGGATCGGCTACTCCATTCACGCCGGCATGGTGGTAGTGGCCGATGGCAGCGAATCCGCCGAGCGTCGGCTGCAGCGGGTGCTGACCGCCGACCCAGGCACCGGCGTCATGCGTCATGCCGACGCGGGCTACGACCTCGCAATCCAGACCGCCAAAGCACGCGGTGTAGACCTGCCTATGATTGATTAACTCGCTCCCCCAAAGCTTACCACAAAGGCAGGAAGCGTCCGGAGCCTTACTGCGTGAAGATCATCGGGAATGTCGGCCAGCTGGCCACATGTCGAGCGGCTGGGGGGCAGGGCGATCTGCATGTGGTGCCCGGGGCGGCCATGGTGTGGGACGATGCCGGGACAATCCGCTGGGTTGGTGAGGAGTGCCAGCTACCATCGGGATACGCCGGTGCAGAAAGGCTGGACGCAGGAGGGCGGCTCGTCGTCCCCGGCCTGATCGACTGCCATACTCACCTGGCCTTCGCCGGTTGGCGGGCCGATGAATTCGTGCAGCGGGTCCAGGGCAGGAGTTATCTCGAGATCGCCCGGAGCGGTGGTGGCATTCTGTCGACGGTGCGCCAGACCCGCGCGGCCAGTGAAGAAGCGTTGGTGCACCGGTGCCGCGACTTTCTGAGTGAGATGCTCACTCTGGGTATTACTACGGTCGAGTGCAAGAGCGGCTACGGGCTGGACGAGGAGAGTGAGATCAAGCTCTTGCGGGCCTACCGAGCGCTGGCATTTGAGCAGCCGATCCGCTTGGTCCCCACGTTGCTCGCTGCACATATCGTCCCTCCGGAGTACCAGGCGCAGCGGAGCGAGTACGTCGAGCTCGTACTCGAGCGTCTCATCCCCCGAGTAGCCAGGGAGCAGCTTGCGGCCTGTTGCGACGTCTTCGTCGAAGATTCAGCATTCACGCTTGACGAGGCACGAGAGATTCTTCAGGCTGCCCGGCGGGCGGGTCTCAGCGCCAAGCTTCACGCAGATCAGCTTACCAGCGGCGGAGGAGCCGAGCTGGCGGCGGAGGTCGGGGCGATCTCGGCAGACCATCTGGAGCACGCATCCAGCCGTGGCATCGAGGGGATGGCGGCGGCCGGCGTAGTGGCGGTGAGTCTGCCACTGGCTTCGCTCTACCTGGGACAGGCGCCGATGTCGGCTCGGCGCTTTATAGACAGCGGAGTATCAGTCGCGGTCGCGACCGACTTCAATCCCGGTTCGGCCCCGAGCTATCACTTGCCCCTGGCCATGTCCCTGGCCTGCCTCCTTCAGCGCATGACGCCGGCAGAGGTGCTCAAGGGAACCACCCTCTATGCAGCGCGGGCGGTTGGGGTAGAGCACCGGGCGGGCTCCCTCGAGAACGGCAAGGCGGCCGACTTTGCGGTCATCGACGCTCCTGACGTGTCCACCTGGCTGTACCACCTGCGTCCGAACGCCTGCCGTATGACCGTGATCGGAGGAGTGGTCCAGTGGCGTATCGCCGATATCGCGCCCCATTCCTCCTGACATCGAGCTGCCCGCCACAGCTCCAGGAGACCCGCGGGTTGGACGCCTGCTCGGCAGTGCGCTCGGAGAGCAGGACTGGCTGGACGCGGTGATTGTAGTTTCCCTTTCATCCGAGATGTCGTGGAGCTCAATCCCCGGGTGGACGTGGGTGACCAGACAGCCCGTTTGGCCGCACTCACTGGCTGGTGGCTGCTCCGGGGCAGAGTTGGGGCGGGGTGAGGTCAACCGTCTTGCGCGTTGTGAAGCAGTGTTGCACTGTAGAGCAGTGTTGCACTCTAGTGGAAAATCCCCATCGAAACTTTCCAGGATATCGGAGGCGCCCATGATGCTGCGCGTGTGCGGCATTTCCCTTTTGTTTTTGATCCCAAGCGTTCAGTTCGCGGCCGCCCAGGTTCGCCAGATCAGCGGACGCGTCACGAACACGCAAACTCAAGAGGGGGTCCCCGGAGCAACCGTCGCCGTGAGCGGGACCGGCATTGTGGCCCAGACGAACAATGAAGGGAACTACGTGCTCAATGCTCCGGCGGGAGATGCCAGTCTCATCGTCCGAGCCATCGGCTTCAAACGGCAACAGCTCGGGGTACCGGCCTCGCAGAACACGGCCGATGTTGCGCTAGAGCCGGACGTATTCAACCTGGAAGAGATTGTCATCACGGGACAGGCCACGGGAGTGGAACGACAGAACCTGCCGAACGCGGTCTCGACCGTTTCGGCCAGCGAGTTGAATCGCGCGCCCAGCCCCACTCTCGAGAGTGCCCTCCAAGGAAAGATCCCCGGCTCATATATCCAAGCCAATTCGGGCGCACCGGGTGGCGGGTATCAACTCAATCTGCGCGGGGTCTCCACCATCAATGCCAGTGTGGATCCGCTCTACGTGGTAGACGGGATCGTCATCAGTAACGCCGCGATTCCGAATGGCGCGAACGCGGTGACCGCGGCGCAGGCGGGCGGCAATCCCCGGAACCAGGACAATCCGGTGAACCGGATCGCCGATCTGAACCCTGAAGACATCGAGCGCATTGAGGTTCTCAAGGGCGGCTCGGCTGCAGCCATCTATGGTTCCAAGGCCACAAATGGTGTCGTGGTCATCACCACGAAGCGGGGACAGGTCGGAAGGCCCCAGTTCAGCATCTCCCAGAGGTTGGGCTTCTTCTCCCGGGCCAACGAGCTGGGCTCACGTACGTTCAACACTCTCGACGAGGCGCTGTCGGTGTTCAGCGACACCGCAGCGGTGACCGGCGCGTTTCAGCCGGGCCAGTCCTTCAACGTCGAAGACGAGTTGTACGGGCGGCAGGCTCTGTCCTACGAAACAAACGCCAGCGTGAGCGGCGGGACTGAAACCACGAAGTATTACATCTCGGGATTAGTCAAGAACGATGAAGGCATCGCGCTCAACACGGGATATGAGAAGCAGTCGCTCCGCTCCAATTTGGATCAGGAACTGGGAGGTGGCTTCCAGCTGCAGGTGAATCTGGACGGCACCCACAGTCTGTCCAACCGGGGTCTCTCCAACAACGACAACACCGGTACCAGCCCATTCGTCGCGCTCTCGGCGACGCCGAGCTTTCAGAACCTCATGCCCAGTGGCGGGATCCGTGAGGATCTCACCGCGGCTGATTTCCCGGTCAACGCTTTTGGCGCGAGCAATCCGATACAGACGTTCGCCCTGCTCAAGAACGAAGAGGACGTCTGGCGGGTGCTCGGGACCAGTACCCTGCGCTGGACGCCGTTACAGTCCGCCCGGAGTACGCTGCAGTTCACCGGCATTGGGGGGGTCGACTACTTCCAGCAGGACAACAATTTCGTTTCTCCTCCTGAGCTCCAGTTCGAAAGCGCCGATGGTCAACCGGGCACTGTCGTAACGACGAGATCCAACAACCGGAACCTGAATGCCGCGCTGAACATGAGTCACACGCTCAACCCGTCTGAATCCGAGGAGGGCACCCAGTTTACCACGTCCGCCGGAATCCAGTACGAGGAGCGCAGGCTCAACGCTACACAGGTCATCGGGCGCACCCTGCTTCCGGGGCAGGAGAATGTCCAGCAGACAGCCAGCCAAACCGTGTCCTCCCGCATCGAGCCGGTTCGGGACCTCGGCATCTTCGGGCAGGAGGAGGTACTCCTCGCCAATCGCCGTCTGCTGCTGACGGCGGGAATTCGGGCTGACCGGAGCAGCGCCAACGGCGATACCGACAAGTTCTTCTTCTATCCCAAGCTGGCAGCATCGTATCGGTTCGTGCGCCCCTTCGGCGGCATCGATGAGCTCAAGCTTCGCGGTGCCTACGGGCAGACCGGTAACCGGGCGCTGTTCGGGGCCAAGTTCGTCACCGACACCACCGGGACCATCGGCGGCCAGTTCGGCACCTACATCGGCAATAGGGCTGGGGATCCGACGATCAAACCCGAGCGCCAGGAGGAGTTCGAGGGCGGGTTCGACGCCACCTTCGCCAATGGTCGGGCGGAGCTCACACTTACGCTGTATCAGCGCAACATTCGCGACCTGATCCTGGAGCAGACCGTGGCTCCCTCGGTGGGTCAGGAGCTCCGGATCTTCGGCAACGGCGGCCGGCTCCGGAATCAGGGCATCGAGACCTCGCTCACGCTGCAGCCGATTCAGAGCCGAGACATCAACTGGATTTTCCGGACCACGTTCTTTGCCAACCGGGCGAAGATTACCGAGCTCAACGTCCCGACTTTCCAAACCGGGGGCTTTGCACTCTCCTTGGGAACGTTCCAGATCGAGAAGGACAGCTCGCCCACTCAAATTTTCGGCCTGGTGGGCACCGATGCGGAGGGAAACCCGATTGCAGGGAAGGTGGGAGACGCCAATCCTGACTTC
>DATADG010000198.1:0-2567 GCA_036258655.1 Gemmatimonadales bacterium
GTCGAGCACTCGCCGGAGCTCCCGCTGCTGCTCGTCGCTGAGTGGCGGGGCCCCAGGAGCCTGGGACTGCAGCAGCGCACCTAAAAAGATCCCGTAGTCCTGCTTTGCGCAGATTCCACACAAATCTCGGGAGTACGTCTGGTCACCCACATGCTGGGTCTGAAAGATCTCCGCCTCTCGTTCACCACAGCGATGGCATAGCATGAGCAGCAGTATAATGACGCTCCTAGAGAAACGAATGATCACGCGCGCCAGAGTACCCCGAAGGCTCACCCTCGATCGTTATATTGCCTGTATGTCCATCGTCAGTCAGGACAGCGCCACCCCTTCCCCGCCTATGCTCAAGCATTGGCGCGAGATGAAGGCGCAGCACCCGGACGCAATCCTGTTCTACCGGGTCGGCGACTTCTACGAGATGTTCAACGAAGACGCAGAGCTTGCCGCCAAAGTTCTCGAGATCACCCTGACGTCGCGAGGCGATGGCGTTCCTCTCGCCGGTGTTCCCGTCAAAGCCGCCGCCGATTACCTCAGACAACTGGTTGGCGCCGGCCACCGGGTGGCCATCTGCGAGCAGGTTGAAGATCCGAAGCTTTCCCGCGGCTTGGTACGTCGCGAGGTGGTCGAGACTGTCACACCGGGCGCGCTGCTGCAGGACGGTTGGGTTGCCGGAAGCAGGAATAACTGGATGGTGGCGTTGAAGCGGGGCAGCGGGACAGCGGGGCGGCGGGGCGGGATGACGGCGGAGTCTCAAGGCGACTTATGGGGGTTGGCATGCGTCGACTTGAGCACCGGTGAATTCGTACTCGAGACTCTCTCCGACGCCGGTCTCGAAGAGGCGCTGTCCAGGCTCTGCCCCGCCGAGGTCGTTGTATCTTCTTCCGAATCTGCCCCGCTGCCCCGCGGCCCGGCTGTCCCGCTGGTCACCACACGTGAGCAGTGGGAATTCGACACGGGGCTCGCCCAGGAGGAGCTGCAGCGCCGATTCTGCCTGGCATCGCTGGATGGACTTGGTGTCGGTCCACACGATCTGCTGGCGATCGGGGCGGCGGGCGCCCTCCTCCGTTACCTCACGGAGCTGCAGCCCGGCGGTCTCTCCCACCTGGCCCGTCCCACTGTGCGCCGAAGCGAAGGATTCCTGTGGCTCGACGAGATGACGCGTCGAAACCTGGAGCTCGTGGAGCCGCTTCGCGCCGGGGCCTCCGGTCGTACCCTCCTGGAGATCATCGACGCAACGCTCACGCCGATGGGAGCCCGGCTGCTCAGACAGTGGGTGCTCGCACCACTCTTTGATCCTGCGGAGATAGATACCCGCCTGGACGCGGTCGAGGTGACCGTACGCGATACGTGGGGGCGCGCTCGGGTACGGGAGGCGCTCAATGGCATTCGGGACATCGAACGGCTGGCGGGACGGGCTGCGGCGGGACGAGCGGGACCGCGAGAGCTGGGTGCCATCAGGGATTCGTTGCAGCGACTGCCTGATGTCGCTGGGGCCCTCGCGGCACTGGCCGGCCTGATGCTGCCGGCGGGACACCAGAGCGCGGCGCTGGCGACGGCTGCCGACCAGCTTGACCTCCTCTCCGATCTTACCGCTGAGCTGACCGCCGCCCTCTCGGAGCGGCTCCCTGTCAGCCTGAACGATGGAGCCGTGATTCGCGACGGTTACGACCCGGAACTGGACGAGCTCCGCTCTCTCAGAGATGGGGGACGCCAGTACATCGCGTCGATCCAGCAGCGGGAACGAGAGCGCACCGGAATACCATCTCTCAAGATCGGCTTCAACAAGGTCTTCGGGTATTACCTCGAGGTCACCCATACCCATAGTACCCGGGTGCCGGCGGACTACGAGCGTCGTCAGACCCTCGCATCAGCGGAGCGGTATGTAACTCCGGAGCTCAAGGAGTACGAGGCACGGGTCCTCGGCGCCGAGGAACGAATGGGCGTGCGGGAGGCGGAGCTCTTCAGTGCTTTGCGGGCATCGGTAGGGAGGGCGATCGGACGAATTCAGCAGAGCGCCAGAGTTCTTGCACGGCTGGATGTCTGGTCCGCTTTGGGAGACCGGGCTGTCGCCGGGCAATACACCAGGCCGGCGGTGAGTTCCGGGTTCGACCTGGTATTGCGCGATTGCCGGCATCCGGTCATCGAGCGAATGATGCCGAGGGAATCGTTCATCCCGAATGACGTTCGATTCACTGAGGCCGAGCGGGTCATCCTGGTCACCGGACCGAACATGGCCGGCAAGTCCACCATTCTCCGTCAGATCGGGTTGTGTGTCGTTCTGGCGCAGCTCGGCTCGTTTGTGCCGGCCTCGGCGGCGCTTGTGGGTGTGGTGGACCGCCTCTTCACCCGGGTCGGTGCCAGTGACAACCTGGCCGGCGGGCAATCCACTTTCATGGTGGAAATGAGCGAAACGAGCGCCATCCTGCACAATGCCACTCGGCGGAGCCTGGTGCTTCTCGACGAGATTGGCCGGGGCACCTCCACCTATGATGGGGTAGCCATTGCCTGGGCTGTATCCGAGCACCTGCACGACCGGATCGGCTGTAAGACCATGTTTGCGACGCACTACC
>DATADG010000199.1:0-9049 GCA_036258655.1 Gemmatimonadales bacterium
CTGGGCGTCCGTCCGGAGACAATCTCCGCGACCCTGCGCCACTTTGGTAAAGCTCTGGATGACAATCCGGGACGGGCCAATCTGCTCGAGCTGGGAGGAGCTCGCATCCTGCTGGACTTTGCTCACAACCCGCACGGCATGTCCGCGCTGGTGGAGGTGGCGCGGACGCTCCCGGCCAATCGGCGTCTGGTGCTGGTAGGCCAGGCAGGAGACCGCAGCGACGAGGCGATCCGCGCGTTGGCCCGAGCCGCCTGGGAGCTTCAGCCCGACCATGTCGTGGTCAAGGATATGGAGGGATATCTGAGAGGGCGGGCGCCGGGTGAGGTGCCTACTCTCCTGGCCGATGAGTTCTCCCGGCTCGGCCTGCCGGAGGAATCACTCTCCAGCCCCGGCACCGAGATTTCCGGTGTGCGCCGAGCGTTGGAGTGGGCTCGACCGGGAGATCTGCTGGTGCTCGCCGTGCATGAGGACCGCCGAGCGGTGCTCGAACTACTGGACCAGCTGACCGCTGTCAAATGGCGAGCCGGCGATCCGCTCCCTGCTGAGGCGTTGTCTACACGAAGGTGAGTACCAGGGCGACACCGGCGGCGAGCAGTGCTACCGCGCTGAAGACGAAGGTCATGCGTTGGCGACGACGCTGCTCGGCGGTGAGTGACTCCAGCAGCTGCCCGTGCTGCTGCTGTAATGCCTGACGCGCCGCGGATTCGCTGGCGACGAGCCTCCGAAGGGTATGGTCCAACCCGTCCAGCCGCTCGGCCAGGAGACCCAGCTCTCCGCGGAGCTCTTCCTGGCTCTCCGACAGCGTGTCCAGCCCAGTAGTCCCACCCCGGGGATGGTCGAAGAGCGACTGCGACATGACCGCGTCGCCAGCGATCACCTCCTCCATCCCCTGCACGAAGTGTCGCTGGTGGATCCGCTTTTCCGCGTCGGGACCCGGCTCCAGCGTGGCGATCTGAGCTGCCTTCAACACTGCGTTTTTTATATCGCCTCCGCTGCGGGGATACGCTTCCGCCAGAGCCGCGAAGTCTACGTCATCCGCGAGGGGGGTCTTGCGAGCATGCAGCTGCACGCGCCAGATCCGCTCCCGCTCCTCCACGTTGGGCATGTCGAAGAGGATATGCGTCCGGATCCGGCGCTCGAATGCCGGATCGATGTTCGCCGCCAGGTTGGTCGCGAAGATCACTACGCCGGGGAAGGTCTCCAGCTCATGAAGCAAAACATTGACAATCGAGTTCGCTTCGCGCTCATAAGCGGCGTTCATCGAAGTGAATCGGCGACCGGCAATGGCATCGGCTTCATCGAAGAACAGCACCGCATCCTGGCGGGCCGCGGCGCGAAACACCGCGGAGACGTGCTTGGACGTTTGTCCTACCCAGCGCGACTCGAGCTCGGCATAGCGTACCACCAGCAGTCGCTTGTCGAGGGTATACGCCAGAGCCTCGGCGCAGATGGTCTTACCGGTTCCCGGTGGGCCAGCGAAGTGGAAGGCGAGCCCGAGACCGCTGGAGTGGCGCTCGGCCAGCCCCCACTGCTGGAAGATCAGATCGTGCTTGCGCACCAGGGCGAGCGCGTGGTTCAGCGCCCGCAGAGTCGTCTCCGGCAGGACGACGTCCTCGAACGAGCGCCGTGGCTCGATGGCCTCGACGAGCTGTCCGCTGGAAGCGACGCCGCCAAAGAGCAGGTCCCGAATTGCGTCTGCCATGCCTGTGCGCTCTGACCGGAGATGATACTACGAAATCTACTCCCGGATCTCCGGTTTCCGTCGGATGGCGTCCGGCGTCCGGCCAAGGACTACCCGGTCCCAGGCATCGCGCACGGCGTGCTTGATCTCGTCCCAGGCGGTGTCGGAGTGGCGATGCTCATAGGTCTCCCAGCCCCGCTGGAGATCGGGCTCAGCTTCCTCCCACTCCCGGCCCAGGTGATGCTGCGCCGATTCAAATCCGTAGCGATAACCGGGCCGAAACCGATCGTAGTAGTCGGGTCCGAGCGCGTACGGTCTGCTGCTGAAGTTCTCGTGCCAGTAGTTGTCCTCGGTTTCCCAGGAAGCGCTCCAGTTGGAGTCTTCGGCTGGAGAAACCCGGTCGAATGCGTGTGGGTCGGACATCATGACCTCCGCTGACAGGAATGAATGCACTCGGGAACGATAGCATTGTAATCCGATCCTGGCGGAGACCGGGTGATGATGATCACTCACCACTTGGCCTGCATGCCGGGAGTGCGCATACTCCGGTGTGCCACTATCCCGAACCACCGAATCAGGGCTGCACCCCCACTTTGGGTGCTTCGTACCGCATTTCGCACCATGGGGGAGCTGATCCCGTGATCGTCATGGATCGTGAGAATCTCTGGGCTCGCGGCTGGTCTCACGTGCTCTCTACCACCAACGACGTCGCGGAGCTGCGGGCGTTCTGCCAGCGCGTCGGCGCGCCCCCATCGGCGCTGCACCTGGGCAATCGGCGTTGGCCCCATCTCGATCTCAAGCTGCTGCCGAGAGAGCGGGCACTCGCCTGCCCCGACGTGCGCGTGTTCGAGCGTACGTCCGAGATGCTCCGGTTTGTCCGGAACGAGATGGCGGCGCACGAAGCCTTTGTGACAGGGACGATTCGGCACCTGCCGTGACCAAGGAGCGCCTGTGCCTGTGATACTCGGCACGGATCACCTCAATCGAGGGTGCCATTGTTGCGCTCGCGTTTCGAGCCTGCTCTTTCACCACTGCCGACCACGGAGACGCCGGCATTGAGCGCTGGTCCCCATCCAGAAGAAACGGAGCCTCCGGGTCGCGCGACCGTCCTGGTTGTCGACGACGAGGAAATGGTTCGTCGTCTCGCTGCGCGGATGCTGGTCACCTTCGGATACCGGGTGCTGGAGGCGCGCAGTGGTCAGGAAGCAGTGCGGCTGCTCCGGCGTGGAGCCCATCGGATCGACGGGGTGCTGACCGATGTCGCCATGCCCGGCATTGGAGGCCGTGAGCTGGGCGAAACGATCGCGCGCTGCTGGCCCCAGATTCGGGTGCTCTATATGTCCGGGTTCGCGGCGAAGCGGATGGTGAATGACGGCGCACTCGACCCGAGTGTTCCGTTCATTCAGAAGCCCTTTACGTCCGAACAGCTGGGAAGGAGGGTGCGCGAGCTGCTGGCGCAGGTGCAGGATCAGTGATCAGTGCATCGCGGTGCGTGACTGTACATCGAAATGCTTGGCCAGGACGTAGGTGACCCAATCGCTCACCTGGATCCACAACCCTTCCATGTCGTCGCGATACTCCCCTTCCTGAACCACCTTGTACCACGTCTTCGGATCGACCCCGGGGTAGAGATGCACGCAATCCGGCTTCACTCGAGCTTCGAGACTCTTGTCACCTGCCTGGTCCGGATTGACACGACGGATTGCGTGCGTTTGCGAGCGATGAAGCAAAGGAGAGGGGTTAAACTCGAACATCTCATTCCCCCGTGGCCGAGGTGGGTCCCTACTCAAACCGCCCTATACTACACAGCAGGCTGGAGAAAAGGAAACCCGAATATCGCCCGCAATTACAGGATCTTCTTGCCAAAGCCCGACTGCACCAGCTCGACGGCAAACTCGGCCGACGCGTTGCACTCGTCCAGAATGGGATTGACTTCAACCAGCTCCAGTGATGTCATCACCCCGGCATCGGCGAGAACCTCCATGATGAGATGGGCCTCGCGATAATCGAGGCCGCCCTTCACCGGTGTCCCCACCCCCGGCGCGACCGAAGGGTCCACCACATCCAGATCCATGCTCACGTGCACGAAGTCGGTCCCGTCGGTCACCCGACCCAACGCCTTTTTCATGACTCGGTGCACACCGTGTCGGTCGATGTCAGACATGGTGTGCACCTGCACGCCGGTCTCCCTGAGCCGCTGTTTTTCGCCGCTGTCCAGGCTGCGGACTCCGACCAGCGCCACATTCCTGGGCTCCACCTTGGGTGCGGATCCGCCGATGGACGTCAGCTCGGGTGCGCCGAACCCAAGCAGAGCCGCCAGCGGCATCCCGTGAATGTTGCCCGATGGCGTGGTCTCCGGCGTGTTGATGTCTCCGTGGGCATCGATCCAGAGCAGGCCCAGTCTTTTCCCCTGTTGTCTGGTCGCGCTGGCCAGGCCCGAGACGGTGCCGATGGCTACGGAATGATCCCCACCGAGCACCAGGGGGAAGTGCCCCAGCAACGTGATACGCTCCACCTTGCGCGCGACGATGCCGGAGGCGCGGGCAATCTCCGGCAGGTACCGCGCACGCTCATTTCCGACCCTGAGCTCCTCCATGTTCTTGATGGGAATGTCACCATCATCGATGACCTTGTGCCCCAGCTCCAGCAGCCGGTGGGCGACACCCGCGATGCGAATGGCGGACGGCCCCATGTCCACGCCACGGCGCCCGGACCCGAGGTCCATGGGAACGCCAAGCACGTGCACGATCACCAGGCGGCTGCTCCTGGCTCATCTTGCATTACCCGGCTCGAAGGCCGGCGCGCCATCGGACCCGGGCCAGTGGCACTCGCCCTTTGGCATCGAGCCGCACGCCTTCACGCTCCAGAAGTTGCTGCTGAACCAGCTCCGCCCCCGGAACCGTACGCAGGCTGATGCGTCCGCTGGCATTGATCACCCGGTGCCAGGGTATTCCCGTATTGTCTGGCAATGCATGCAGCGCATACCCCACCTGTCGGGCGTGCCCCGACAGCCCGGCAAGTGTCGCCACCTGCCCGTAAGTGGCGACATGCCCGCGGGGGATACGTCTGACTACGTCATAGATTCGTTGATAGGACACAGCCATCAGGTACGACGTCTCATCCCGGCGGCGAGAAGCACGACGCCCGCCACGAGGGCGGCGCCGCCGACCCAGGTGGGAATCGCGCGCTCCTGTTCCACCGATGCCTTGAGGTCTCCGACCTGGAGCACCTCATCGCGATCCTTGTAGGTCAGGCCGCGAAACACGATGAATGCCCCGATGGCGAGCAGTACGATGCCGAGAAGAGATAGTGGTCGCATAAGTGGCCTCCGATTGTGAGAAGTCGGCCTACTCCTTTCGGTTCCACATCGACAGCAGGTACAGGCTGGTGGCAAGGACGATCAAGCCCGCGATGATCGGACCCGGTCCACCGTAGTTCTCAAAACGAAAGGGGGCACCGTCCGGTCCGCTCATCCCGCGAATGATAGTGAGCACACCGAGAACGATGCCCCCGACACCGAGCAGGGCGAGCAGGATGAAGAGCGCGCGCATGAAGACCTCTGGTGACCCTGGGTTCAAACAGCTCATCGCAAGGCGAGCTGTAGCACGCTGACGGGAGCACTCTCGCCGTGCATAGTCTAGCTGACGCAAACTTCCGTGGCGAGTCCCATCCCCGACCCGCCGGACAGGAAAGCCAGACTCCTGCCCTGCAGCTGATCATCACGGCGCCGAATTTCTACCTGATCGGCTCGGCCCCACAGCAGAGGTCGGAGGCCAAAGTCGAGGTGCCGGAGCCCACCGCGCTGGCGGTCCAGTACCATCGGAGTGGCAACATCGTTTGGGCGATTGGCATCGCGCTGAGCGTGTTAATTCCAGGCCTTCTTCTGTTCAGTGGCATCTCGGCCCGCCTCTGGGCAACTGCGCAGCGCTGGGGGCGGCGCTGGTATCCCTCGCTTGCGATCTACGCGCTGCTCTTTACCCTGAGCACCGCTCTCATGGCGTTCCCCCTCGCCTATTACGAGGGATTCGTCCGTCAGCATGCCTACGGACTTTCGAATGAAAGCTTTCAGAGCTGGGCTACCGATTGGCTCAAGAGTGTCGCGCTGAGTGGGGTCGGTCTGGCACTGGTGTTATGGATCCCCTATCTGCTGCTCCGCAAGAGCCCGCGGCGCTGGTGGCTGTATGCCGGCCTGGCAACCCTCCCATTGGCCACCCTCCTCCTGATGGTCTCGCCGGCCTTGATCGATCCTCTATTCAACGACTTCACCCGCCTGAAAGACCCTGCCCTGGAACGGCAAATCGTTGCCCTGGCCGGACGCGCCGGGATCCCCCAGAGCCGAGTGTATCAGGTGGACAAGAGTGACGAGACCAACACCATCAACGCCTATGTCACAGGGGTCGGAGGCACCAGGCGGATAGTCCTCTGGGACACAATTCTGGCCAAACTCGAGTCAGACGAGATCGAGTTTGTTGTCGCTCACGAGATAGGGCACTTTGTGCTGCGCCACGTACTGGCGCTGATCGTCCTCGCGACTGTCCTTGGGACCGTTTCCTTCTACGTCGTCCACCGGGTCGCCGGCAGGCTGCTGCTTCGATTCGGACCGCGCTTTGGCTTCTCCCGTTTGTCCGAGCCAGCTTCGCTTCCGCTCCTGGTTCTGCTGGGAACGGTGGTCTCCCTGATCGCCACACCTCTGATGCTTGCCTTCAGCCGCTATCAGGAGCACGAGGCTGATCGGTTTGCCCTCGAGCTCACCCAAAACAACCGGGCGGCTGCTCTGGCCTTCGTTCGGATCCAGAAGGAGAACCTTGCGGTGCCGCGTCCGGGCCCGCTCTACATGACCTGGCGCGCCAGTCACCCGTCACTCGGGGAACGGGTGGAATTTGCCAACCACTATCGTCCATGGGAGGAAGGAAAACCACTCCGGTACGGCGAGCTACTGAAGTAGAGCCTGTGTCGCTCATCACGGCGCCTCGCCGGGGGCAACAACATATACGGTTGTTCAATGATACCGGTTCTTCGCCCACCTTCGAGGTTGCTATGATGGCCCGCACCCTTGCTATGGCCCTGTCACTCTTCGTGCTGTCATCCTGCGGCGGCCGGCAGCCAGTCGAGATCAACCCGAGTGCTCAATCGGTAGCCACCCGCTGGAACGGGACACTGTCGACACCGGCTCAGCTCGCGGGAGCGCTCCAGATCCGCGGCCTGGCATGGATGGGTGCCGATCAGGAGGATGCGGACGAGACTCGAGCCTATGCTGAGATTTCCAATGCAGCGCCTGGCGGTGAGCACCCTTGGCATGTGCACCGCGGGCGGTGTGGCTCGGACCAAGGTATCCTCGGCCCGGCCGATGCCTATGAGCCGCTGGAAGTAGATGGCGAGGGGAGAGCCAAAGCGACGGCAGAGTTGCCGATGGCGTTGCCCAAGACGGGGAGCTTCTTCGTCAACATCCATGCATCTCGGCAGAACATGAGCACCATCGTGGCCTGCGGGAATCTGGCCCCTCCAGCTCGGTAACCTGCTCGACGCTAGCGGGCTGCACCGTCCGGTGCAGCCCTGAGGCCCACCGCCGCTCTTAACGTAAAGGCCAGCCAGTTGGCTTCCTGCTTGTCTCGAATCCCGCGGCCGGTGATCAGTGGCTTTCCGTTTTTGCGCGAGACGACCACATCATAGTAGGGTCTCGTCCCCCACTGCATGCCGATCCTCGTCGTGACATCCGTGACATCAGCTATGGGCACTGTACGCTCGCGCGCGGGGTAGAAGTATCCGTCTGCCACGACCAGCGTCCCATTGTCTGCGGTCACGCGTGACACGCCGAACCAGAGCTGCACGGTCCCCATAATGAGCAGCAGGTCGAATAGACCGAACACTAGCGGGAAGACGAGTGGTGCGCCGCCATAGATGAGCCCGAGGAGCACCCCGGTCCAGAGGACAGTGAACACACTCGCTGCAACGGCGGCTCCCGGGTTTCGTGCAGCCGGAAAATAGATCTCTGTCCCTCGGCGGTTGCTGGTAACCGTGATCTTCGAATCAAGTGGCTGCCGATATTGCGCAGTAGCATGTGCCGCCTCCGAGGCCGCTCTCAGCTCCTCCTCCGTAGGCGGGAGGTCGCTGTCAGGAGTCCGGAAAACGGGGACTTCGAATGCGGCACCGTAGTCCACCCCCGGGACGTCTGCGGAGAGTGTCAGCCGCCACACCACTTGATTACGTGGATCGCTCGCCTCTGACGGCAGTGCATCAGCTGGAATGCGGAACGCAATCGGGATCAGGGTGGCCATCCCGGCTGCATCGCGGCTCATGTCACCTCCCACCCGCTTCTCCTCCTGCCACAGAATATGTTCAGTTGTGGAGGAGTTCTTGCCACTGCGGGTAGTGATACGTCGGACGCAGCTCAGAACGACCTCGAAGCCATCGGGCGGCCGTACCAGGCCGTTGAGACGGACCGTTCCGGCCAGACTGCGGCCGATCACGCCAGGTTTCGTGGTGAGCTCGAACCGGGACGAACCATACCGGCGGTACCGAAGAGTGGCGCGCACGGCCCAGACAAGGAGACCCGCGCCTATCGCAGGGAAGAGAAGCGCCAGGTACAACATGGGCTTGCTCTCCCGGATAGCCTCCTGCATGGCTGCGAACGCGATCGGTACGCTGATCAGGTTCCACATGATCGCGAAGATCCAGGCAACCCAGCCGGTGTAACGAGTGTTGTCAGCGATCCGCCCGGCCGCCCAATCCGGCCGCCAGAGCCAGGGGTGCTCCGGGTGCTTTTCCTTGAGCGCAGTCAGCTCCCTGTGCTTTTTCAGGCCAAGCAGAACGACCGCTCCGAAAGCGCCCGCGAATCCTGCAAAGGCCGTCCCGAACAGCATCGTGGTGAGACCCTCGCGCCAGGACCCTGCGATCACTCGGAGTACACCTGTCCCCACGCTGTACACTCCGACTGCCGCGAACGGGAGCAGAAACAGCCCTATGCATCCGAGCCCCATGGTCGTGCCCGAGCGCTCGGATACAGGGCCTGATAGCGGTGTAGGTCTCACGGTCACGGTCACGTCAACTCTCCTGGCTTCCACCGACCACCGGCGTGTCAGGACGGCTGCCCCATTCGCTCCATGCGCCGTCGTAGACTGCCGTGTTCCGGTGTCCCAGCAGCTCGAGACTCAGGACCAGTGCACAGGCACTGGTTGCCGAGCCGCAGGTGGCAACGATTGGTTGCGAAAGGTCAATGCCAGCGGCCTCAAGTCGGGCTCGCAGCTCCCTCTCAGGAAGGATCGTGCCGTCCGGTGCGACCAGCTCGGTAAAGGGAAGATTTCTGCTGCCCGGGATGTGTCCCTGCCGAAGCCCGGGGCGAGGCTCCGGCGCGGTGCCGGCAAAGCGCTC
>DATADG010000200.1:0-8856 GCA_036258655.1 Gemmatimonadales bacterium
GTCAGAATTCCGAAGGCGGAGCGGGCGCGTCCCCGCGAGATCCGGGTGAACGCCTCGGGCTCAGGCTCGGCGCAGGTTCGTTCCGGGGCTCAGTCCCAGCAGGGCTCTCAGTCTCAGCGCGTGAGTAGCGGTCAGCGCGGCGGTGCTGGAGACGGCTCTCGGGATCGTGACCCCGAGGAGGAAGGCTCGGCAGCCAAAAGCCGGCGTTAAGCCAGACCACGACCGTGCAGCCCCTGGGCAGGCCTAACCTGTCCGGGGGCTGTATGCTTATCAGTAGCTCTACGGAGCCTCGCTCCGGACGAACGCGGATTGTGAGACCCCCAAAACTCACCTAGCCTTGGGACGTGCAGCCCGGATATTCCTTCCATGTCGTTGGTGTGAGCCACCATACCGCCTCAGTTCGGGAACGGGAGCGGTTTGCCTTCACCCGGGCTGAGACCGGCGCCATCCTGGACCGATTTCGGCAGGCGGGCAGATCCGCTCTGCTGCTGTCCACCTGTAACCGATGTGAGTTGTACTGGGCCGGCCCCGGTGATGGCTACGCCTGGTTCGAGGAGCTCGCTGTAAGCCGGGGAGCTCCAGCCGGAGTTCAGCTGACGCGGCACGAGGGCCTTGCCGCGGTTCGGCATCTCTTCATCGTCGCTGCCGGGCTCGACTCGCAGATTCTCGGCGAAAGCGAAATCCTGGGACAGGTGCGCCGAGCGTACGACGCCGCTCGCTCCGCCGGCACCACCACCCGTGAGATGGACCTGATCTTTTCGGCTGCGCTATCCGCAGGCCGACGAGTGCGGCGAGAAACGATGCTGGGCCGCCACCCAGCGTCTGTCAGCTCAGCGGCCGTCGACTTGGCAGCCCAGCGTTGGGGTTCGATCGGTGCCCGACCAGTGATCGTTCTCGGTGGAGGAGAAGTGGCAGAGGGCGTGCTTCGGGCGCTTCATCAGCACGGTGCCAGCCGGGTCACGCTGGTGAACAGACACCCCGAGCGGGCGCGGGTACTCGCCTGTGCCTGGGGTGCAGAGCCGGGCGAGTGGGACGAGTTGCAGGAGCAACTCGAGACCGCGGACCTTCTGCTGGTCGCAACCGCGTCAGCCCGGCCAGTCGTGAGCACGGCGCAGCTGTCTCGCGCGGTGTCCGAGCGAAGGGGCGAGGAACTCATGGTCATTGATCTGGCGGTTCCCCGAAATGTCGAGCCCTCTGCGCGCAGTCTTCAAAGTGTTCGCTTGTTCGACCTCGATGATCTGCAGCGCCTCTGCTGTCCTGCAGCAGGCCTTGCATCCGAACGATTGGACGAGGCGGAAGCAGTAATCGAGGATGAGCTGGTGCGGCTCGATCTCGCTTTGCGTGGACGCGGCGTGGCACCGAGACTGGCCGAGCTACACCGCCTCAGTCTGGAGATGGCCGAGCAGGAATCGGCATGGGCGCTGGCCCAGCTGGAGACACTCTCTGACTCCGAGCGTGAAGTGATCAGACAGATGGCCGAACGACTGGTACGGCGGGTGCTCTACCCGGTGAGCCGAAACCTGCGGGAGGAGTTGGGAGTCGGAACTCCGGAGCCGGCGATCATCAACTCTGAGCGGAATGGACCGGAACAGTCTCCAGCCGGTAGTTCGACTCAAACCGTTACAGCCCAACTCCAGACGCCTGACTCCTAACCGATGCTGGATTAAGAATGTTTCGGCACTGCGGGTTGGTGCAGCCAGCGCAACGAGTGCGGTACTGCGTGCTATAGGCCTGACCGGACGTCAGGTGGTCCTTCACAATCTCTGCCAAGGCATCGAGAAATCGCGGGCGATCGTTCAACGCCGGCGCGCGGACGTACCGGGTAATACCGGCCTCATGCGCCGCCTCGCCGTATTCGCGGTCTAGCTCGGATAGGGTCTCGATGTGGTCGCTGGTAAATGCGATCGGTACCACGAGCAGATGTTCGTGGCCCTGGGCGCCAAGGCGGCGGATGACCTGCTCCGTACTGGGACCCAGCCAGCGAACTGGTCCAACGTCTGACTGGTATGCCAGAAGGTACGGATTAGGCGCGTTCAGGCGCTCCACCACTGCCTGCACGCTCGCCCCCACTTCCTGCGGGTAGGAATCTCCCCGATCGATCACGGCCAAGGGGAGGGAGTGCGCGCTGAAGAGGATCAGCACCTTCTCCCGGTCACCCGGGGCGAACTGATCCAGCCCCTCTCGCACAGTCTCGGTCATGGCCTCGATGAATCCGGGATGCACCGGCCATCGATCCACGATACTCCACTGAAATGCGTCCTCTAACCCAGTTCGACGGGCCGCACGCCATAGCTCGTTGAGGCTCGAGCCTGTCGTGCTGCAGGAAAACTGGGGATACTGAGTAAACGCGATGGCGCGTTCCACCCCGTCCGCTCGCATTCTCCGCAACGCCAGGTCACTGTTTGGGTGGGTATATCGAAAGGCCACGTAGAACTTGTGCGGAGCGGTGGCGGGAGACCAACGGTCGAGTCGCGCTATCATGCCGCGTCCCTGGGCTTCGGTGTACCGCAGGATCGGTGAACCACCACCGATGTTGGCATAGAGCCCGCGAACTTTGGGTGTTCTGCGCCGCGCGATGAAGGGACCGAGCCAGCGCTGGAACGGCAGTTGAATGATTTCCCGGTCTGCAAAGAGCTCGAGGAGAAATGGCTCTACATCGTCCAGGGTGGCCGGGCCCCCGAGATTCAGCATGACGATGCCGGTTTTCGGCTTCGTAGCATGCTCGGCATTTGCGGTCGCCGCTGGCGAGAACTGCTTCACGTCGGTCATGGGAGGAACCTAACTAAGACTCAGGTCTGAACGATGCCGGTGCCGATGGCAAACCGGGTGAGCTCCGCAACTGTCCGGATCTGCAGTTTTCGCATCAGGCTTTCCCGGTGGGTTTCGACTGTTCGGTGACTGATGCCAAGCTCCGCGGCAATCTCCTTGTTGGTCCAGCCGCGGGCAATCCCGAGCAGCACCTCTCGCTCACGGCCGGTGAGCTGGTCCAGTGCCGACCGTTGAGTTTCGTGCTCCGCCCGGACTGCCGCCGTCAGCCTGCTGGCGACTGGCGGACTGAAGTACGACTCTCCCCGACACACGGTCCGAATCGCGCTGCGAAGCTCAGTCGCTGCCGTGTCTTTGAGGAGATACCCGTGAGCCCCGGCGCGTACACTCTCCAGCACATACTCCGCGTTGTTGTGCATGCTCAGAATCAGGACTCGGGTGCTGCTGGAGTCGCGGAGGCGGGCTGCCACTTCGAGACCCGACAGGTCAGGCATGGAGATGTCCAGAACGATCACATCGGGCTGCAGGGTAGCCGCCAGTGAGATTGCCTCCGTGCCGCTGCCAGCCTCACCGACGACTTCGAAATCCTGCTCGCTCTCGAGCACGTGCCGTATCCCACTGCGGACGATAGTATGGTCGTCGGCCACGAGCACTCTGATGGGGGTTCCCATCAAGCTTTTCCCGCCGCTCCGGCCGGCACCACAATTTCGAGGAGCGCGCCGGCTCCGGCATCACTCCCGAACCTGACGGTGCCTCCCAGGGCTGTGATCCGTTCCCGCATGCCGGCCAGCCCCATATGACCATTTACTTCCAGGCGCTCAGGACTCATGCTGCTCGGCAGCCCCTGACCGTCATCACGCACCCGGAGCAGTACGCCGCTATCCTGGACCGACACACCCACTGCCACATTCCGGGCGTTCGCGTGACGAAGCACGTTTGAGAGCGCCTCCTGGAGAGCCCGAAAGAGCGCCAGTTCTGCTTCTCGGGTCAGGGGAGGCATGATGGCAGGCATGGCGATGTCGGTGCGGATGCCGCTCCGTTCGGCGAAATCGGCCGCCAGCGAACGGAGCGCAGGGAGCAATCCAAGGTCATCCAGCAGCGAAGGGCGGAGATCGTTGGTAACGTTGCGAATGCTCCGTATGCCGGTGTCGATGAGCTCCAGGACCTGCCCCAGCCTGGCGGCCTGCTGCGGCTGCACCTGTTCCTGCAACAGCCCGAGCTCCATTTTGACGGCGGAGAATACCTGTGCCGTTTCATCGTGTAGCTCGCGCGAGAGGCGGCGCCGCTCATCCTCGTGCTGTTCAACCATTCGCGCGGAGAGTCGCGCCAGCTCCACGGTCCGCGTCTCCAGCCGGGTATACAGATCGGCGTTTTCCAGCGCCGCGCCTACTTGATGGCCGAGTGCCAGGAGGAAGCTGTCATCCAGAGCCGTGAAGGGATCGCGTGCCTCACCGACCAGCACCAGGGCGGCTATGACCTGTTCGCTTCGCAGGATGGGCAGTGCGGCCGCAAAGTCATAGGCTGCGTCCGAGCCCGCATGGGGCCAGTCGCTGGTGAACCGGGGACGGCCTGTTCCTATTACCCATTTGAGGACTGCGGATGCAGGTGGTGACAAATTGCCTTCAGACCAGGAGGAGCAGACGCCGGCGCCGCGAATGAAGCGGGGCTGCGAAGACTCTATCGCGTAGAGCGCGGTTCCACTCACGGCGGGGAGTGTCAGGGGACGGGCAAGCAGGGCATCGAGTACATCCTGCTCCCGGCCAGCGCGTTGAAGATCGCCGGAAAGCGCCGAAAGCGCGCCCAATCCACGGCGGAGGTCATCGAGTACCAGAAGGAGAATCCCTGCTCCGACCGCAAGCATCAGGAGTATATCGAGGTAGTATCCCCAGGGTGCCCAGGCGCCGCGGGCTCGAAGGAAAGGGTAGTCCAGGTGGTGCAATCCCCAGAGGCCGAACGAGGTTGCAAGCAGCGTTGCACCACTGGACGCCACTCGCAGGCGGTAACGCAGGAAAACCCAGCCCGTCCACAGTGTCGCGAGACTCAGAAAGAGGACCGCGGGTCCTGCGGCGAGGAGGAAGTGGTCCAGTTGGTAGATGGCGACATAGGACCACAGTGGCGGAAAGAGCACCAGCAAGGCATACCATGGTCGCCAGCGTACCTGCTGGGAAAACACCAGGGCGGCATAGAGCAACGCCAGTGCCGTCCACCCGGTGACAACCTGATGCCAGTAGAGCCAGATCCGCTGTGCTGAGAAAAGGAAACTGGTGATCGCCAGGATGCGTAGGAAGTACAACCCCCATGCTCCAGCCCACCACGCGAAGTACGGCTTCCGGTATCGAGTGTACAGGAAGATGCACAGCGCAGCCAATGCAACTGTAATGGTTGCCTGAAGCAGCGCCGCGTCCAGCTCAACTGTCCGGGGGAGGGTGGAGCCTTGCATCCTTCGAAACAAACGGGAACAATCCGGGCTTGGCAACAGCCCCAACCTCAGGAGGCCGCATGGTTCCCTGGCCGGGTCGATTTGTCGTCATCGCTGCGTTGTGCCTGGTGAGCGCCTGCGGAAGGCAATCCGGTCAATCGAGTGGTCCCTGGGACAGCTTTGTCTCGGGCTTTCTCGAGACTTACTTCGAGGCCAATCCTCTCTTCGCGGTCTACCAGGGCCGCCATGAATATGATGGACAATTTCCTGACTGGAGTGAAGCGGGACTGAAACGCTGGATGAGCCGGCTACATCAGCTACGCGACAGCGCAGCGACCTTCCCGATTGATACCGCCGATCAGTCCCAGCGTCTGGAGCGGGACTACGTCGTCGCCGTTATCGACCGGGACCTTTTCTGGGGCGAGCGGGCTGACTGGCCCCGTCGAAACCCGGAGTACTACACCGGATCGATCGACCCGAATGTGTACATCGCCCGGGAGTACGCTCCGCTCCCCCAGCGTATGCGCGCCTACACCCGGTATGCCGCCAACCTGCCCGCTGCGCTGTCACACGTACGCACCAATCTCAGAACGCCGATGCCGAAATCGTATGCGGATATCGGTCGAGGCCGCATCGGCGGACTGGCGAGCTATCTCAAGAGCGATGTCCCACAGGTTTTCGATTCGGTGAATGATCCCTCCCTGCGGCGTGAATTCGAGGCGGCCAACGCTGGAGCGATCAAGGCACTCGAAGCGTTGAGCGCCTGGTTCGGGGAGCAAGCCGAGCGGGGCACCGATAACTACGCATTAGGACCGGAGTTGTTTGCCGCCATGCTCCGCATGACCGAGGGAGTGGAAACTCCACTCGACGAGCTGGAACGCCGCGGGCAGGAGGACATGGACCGCAATCTGACGGCGCTCAAGGAGGCATGCAGCCGATTTGCTCCGGGCGAATCGATCCGACGCTGCGTCACGCGGATGAATGCGCACAAGCCGGCCGGCAGTCCTGTAGAGGCGGCGCGCCAGCAACTCGATACACTGGAGGCGTTCGTCCGAGACAATGACATTGTCTCTATTCCCGGAAGGGAGCGAGCTCTGGTGGAGGAGTCACCGCCCTACCAACGCTTCAACTTTGCCTACATCGATATCCCAGGCCCATACGAGAAAGGTCTTCCTTCGATCTACTACATCTCACCTCCAGACCCGTCCTGGCCCGCCCAGGAGCAGCAGGACTATGTCCCCGGTGTGGCCGACCTCCTTTTCACCAGTGTGCATGAGGTCTGGCCCGGTCATTTCCTCAATTTCCTGCATTCCAACCGGTCGTCATCTATGTTCGGTCGGGTGTTCGTGGGGTATGCCTATGCAGAAGGGTGGGCGCATTATACGGAAGAGATGATGTGGGAAGCGGGACTGGGCAGGCGTGATCCTGAGATCCATATCGGACAGCTGGCCAACGCACTCCTCCGCAATGCGCGGTATCTCTCCGCCATAGGCCTCCACACAAAGGGCATGACGATCGCCGAATCGGAACGCCTCTTTCGCGAGCAGGCTTACCAGGACGCCGCAAATGCCCGGCAGCAGGCGGCGCGGGGCACCTACGATCCAGCCTATCTCAACTACACTTTGGGCAAGCTGATGATCATGAAGCTGCGGGAGGACTGGACCAGAGAGCGGGGCGGGCGCGAAGCTTGGTACGATTTCCACAACCGTTTTCTGTCGTTCGGCGGCCCACCCATTCCGCTGGTTCGCCGGGCAATGATCGGAGATGGACCGGCCTTGTAGGGATTAATCCACTAACGCGGGATAGTCATACGCGTAATAACTCTTGTCGAAACGACCCACCAGGCCATCGGGATCGTTCAGCACGGCTCCCAACACCTGTCCTCCGGCGGAGCTGACGCGCTGACGTGCCAGCTCCGCTGCCTCACGGTCGGTCTGACCGGCGCGGACCACCAGGATCACGCCGTCTGCTGAGGCTGCAAGCGTGGCGGCATCGGCGCTCACCAGGACCGGTGGCGTATCCAGCAGAATGACGTCGTATTCCAGCTGAAGCTGAACCAGCAGGTCGCGAAGGGTGCTGGGCTCGAGGAGCTCAGGTGTCATCTGGGCAGAGGCACCGCAAGGAAGCAGGAACAGGCGGTCAATCGAGGTTCTCCGAATAGCCGTCCTCTTCTGGTGGAGCGCGGCTCTGCGGGCTGTTTCCTGGTGTACGCCCTGGCCGTCGAACCGAAGCAGATCGATGAGGCCGGGCGAGCGAGTCATCTGAAACACCCGGTGCAGCCGGGGCCGGTGAATATCGCAGTCTATGAGGAGGACCTTGGCGCCGGCACGGGCAAAAGTAGCGGCCAGGTTGCTGGCGATGAGTGTCTTGCCCTCCTTCGGAGCGGCGCTGGTGACGACCAAGGTGCAGGGGCGCTCTCCCCACGAGAATGCCAGACTGATGCGGAGCAACCTGAACGCTTCGGCTGGCTCAGAGATAGTGCCCGGGGACCCGGACACGACCTCATTGGTCTCACCGGGCAGCAATTGTTTTGGACCTCCCGGTGTATGAGCCAACTGCGCCAACGGGGGGATTACGCCGAGCTCGGTTGTGCCCAGGATCGCCTGCAGCTCGTCACGTCTGCGAACTGAACGGTTGGTTACCTCCACAATGGTTGCTGCCCCGCCACCGAAGACCAACCCCAGCAAGACACCGAACGCGAGACTCACCGGCCGCGGCACACCGGTCTTCCGATATGGGAGTGGTGCCAGGTCCAGAATCTCGATATCTGCCGCTCCCAATGCTTCGGAAATCCGGGCCTTCTGGTACTCCTGCCGCAGGGCATCGGCGGTCGAACGAAGTACTTCGACTCTCCGGTCGAGACTCGCTTCCATCGCCTGCTTGGCCGGAAGACTTTGCATAGACTGGTCGCCCCGCGCTTTCTGCCCGGAGAGCACCGCGAGGCGGGCATCAATAGATGTGACTCGAGCTTGCACGGCCCGGATCAGCTCCTCCCGAGAGGTCTGGAGCAGCGTGTTGAGCTGGACCACGTCGGGGTTGGTGGAGAGGCTTCTCCACGGACCCGTGGTGAGAGAATCGAGGCGGGCTCGATAATCGATAAGCCGCTGCTGTAGAAGTGCGAGGATAGGATCCGCGGCGACCTCGGGGGCGTAGGCCAACGCGCGGAATCCCTCCTCCTCTGACGCCGTACTGGATCCTTTCACCCGGTCGAGCAGCGCCGCAAATACTCGGCGATCGGCGAGTAACTGGACCTGCTGCGCTTGCAATGCGGTGGCGTTTGCCTGCTGGGCAGACAGGTTGTCGCGCGAACTGCCCATCTGCTGCCGGCTGCGAAACCGGCTCAAGCCAGCTTCGGCCTGCATCAGCAATGAGTCGGTTACTCGAAGCTGCTCGCCCAGAAACTCGCGACGCCGGCGAGCCTGACCTTGCGCAGAATGGCCGTTGGCAGCCTGGAACGATCGTACCAATTCATTCGCGAAGCGCTGAGCGACTGAAGGATCAGCATCCGCGAACTTGACATCGATGACGTCCGTGCCGGGCCGAGTAGTCACCTTGAGCTGTAACAGTGCCTGGTCGATTGCGATGTCGCGGGGCGTAAGCGCAAGAACCGCGTAATCCACAGGTGGTCGGGCGGGAACACTCAACCTCACCGGGCCCACCTGCAGGAGTGC
>DATADG010000201.1:0-6303 GCA_036258655.1 Gemmatimonadales bacterium
CAAACCAGGCCGAATGGCACGGGCGCCATCAGCTCGAAACCGGGGGTGTCCTCGATCCAGTGCGCGAGCTCGCCCGCCAGCGCCACGTGTTTGCGGACCACCGCTCGGAGGCCATCGACACCGTAGCTGCGGATAACAAACCAGAGCTTCAGGGCGCGAAACCGGCGGCCCAGCTGGATTCCCCAATCGCGAAAGTTCGCGACCCTCGCATCGTGCACGGTCCGGAGATACTCCGGTGTGATCTGGAAGGTCCTCAGCAAGGCCTCGAGGTCCCGGACGAAGTAGGCGCTGCAATCGAAGTTCACCAGCATCCATTTATGGGGATTGAAGACCAGGCTGTCGGCCTGCTCCATTCCGGCGAACAGATGCCGGAATTCGGGAGCTATTGCCGCCGTCCCGGCATAGGCTGCATCGACATGTAGCCAGATCCCGTAGCGGCGGCAGACCTCCACGATGGCTTCAAGCGGGTCCACTGCGGTTGAGGATGTGGTTCCTACTGTCGCCACCACGCAGGCTGGCACGCACCCGCTCGCCAGATCCTGCAAGATCGCCCGCTCGAGGGCCGCAACGTCCATCGCGTATCTCGCGTCCACCGGGATCCGCCGCAGCTGCGGCAGTCCGTAGCCGGCCAGTTTGACGCCTTTCGGCACCGAGGAATGCGCTTCGGTAGAGGCGTACACCGTGAGTTGGCCCAGGGCTTTGGTACCTGCGCAACTCGCACGCTCCCGGGCCGACAGCAGGGCAACCAGCGTGGCGGTCGAGGCGGTGTCCTGGATAACTCCAACAAAGCCGTCGGGTAGGTCCAGCATTCGCCGGAGCCACTCCATCATCATCTGCTCCAGCTCCGTCGCTGCCGGTGACGTCGCCCAGGACATGCACTGAGCCCCCATCGTTGCGGTCAGCATCTCCGCCAGCACCGACGGCGGGCTGTTGTTGCCGGGGAAGTAGGCAAACCAGCCGGGATGGTTCCAGTGCGTCATCCCCGGAAGCACGATCGATTGAAAGTCGGAGAAGATCTGCTCGAACGGCTCGCTCCGAGATGGAGGCAGTGCGGGCAGCTGCTGGAGAACGTCGCCTGGCTCAACCGGCGGAGTAACCGGCAGCCGGGCGACGGTCTCGAAATAGTCGGCCATCCAGTCCACCAGCTGGTGTCCGTACCTGCGGAAGTCGTGGGGTTCCATGCCGTAACTATCTTATCGAGGATGGATTCTCTTTGCTCTCCTGAACCTTCCCGCCCTTCCCGTCTCCATCTTTTCCGTCCTTCAAACGGCCTCGCCTGGATGGTGCTGGCGCAGATCTTTTTCGCAGGGATGAACATCTCGACCCGGCTTGGAGCGCGCGCACTTCCTTGGTCAGAGGTCGCGGCGGCGCGTTTCCTCGTCGGAGCAGCCATTGCCCTCGGGGTCGCCTGGTACCGCGGCAGCTCCCTTCGCATCCTCGATCGGCCCAACACCTGGCGTCGGAGCCTCTACGGAACTCTGGCGGCAGTCTGCAGCTTCTACGCACTCGCGTCGAGTCGCATAGCGCTCGGTGACGCCGCAACACTCGGTGCTACGGCGCCGATTTTTGTCGTCCTCCTCTCGGGTCCACTCCTGTCCGAGCGCGTCGACCGCCGGGTTGTGCTGGCGGTGGCGCTCGGCTTTGCCGGCATCGTTGCAGTGGTCCGGCCATCTTTCTCGATTGCACTATCGGTCGCAGCGATCGCGATTTTCGGCGCATTGGTTCACGCGCTCGCGATGATCTCGCTCCGACGAATCGGGCCGGGCGAAAGCCACGAGGCGGTGGTATTGCATTTCTCCCTCGTCGCGCTGGCAGCGTTGCTCCTCATATCACTGCCGGTCTGGCGTTGGCCGGATTGGGAGAGCGGGCTGTTCCTGCTGGGTGCGGGAATAGGGGGCGGCGGGGGTCAGATAGCCATGACTCGCGCCTATGCATTGCACCGGGCGGTGCCAGTCACCGCGCTTTCCGGGCTCGGCATTGTCCTGACCCACATTCTCGCCATTCCCGTCTTTGGCGACCACCCGACCCCATGGCAGCTCGCGGGTACGGTGCTGGTGATCGGTGCGAGCGTGCTGATCGCGTTAGGACGTGAAACTGTACCGGCTGGAATCCGTCCACCAAGCTGACCCCTGTATGTTTTGCCATGAGCTCACCCTCCTTCTCACCCCCAGTGCGTCGTCCGGACGGCCTCGAGTACGACCCCGTCGTAGCATGTCAACACCTGGCCCAAGCTGATGCTAAGCTGGGGAGTTTGATGGAAAAGGTCGGCCCCTTCACCATGCGTCCGGAGCCGACGATGAGCCTGTTCGCGGCGCTGGCGCAGTCAATCGTATACCAGCAGCTGACTGGCAAGGCGGCCGCGACCATTCTGGCGCGAGTGGTGGAGATATTCGGTCGCCGCGGGTTTCCGACTCCGCGCGACATTCTCGACGTGTCGGCCCAGAGACTCCGTGCTGCCGGACTCTCCACAGCGAAGACCGCGGCGCTCAGGGACCTGGCTGCGAAGACGCTCGATGGTACCGTGCCGTCGCTGGCAAAGATTCGGCGGATGAGTGACGATGATATAATCGACACCCTGACCCTGGTTCGGGGTATCGGTCCCTGGACTGTCGAGATGCTGCTCATATTCCGCTTGGGCCGGCCTGACGTGTTGCCCCTGACCGATCTCGGAGTCCGGAAGGGATTTGGCCTCGTGTTCAGCCGCGGAAAGCTTCCGGATTCGGACGTAATGCTGCGCCGGGCGGCGAGGTGGCGGCCATACCGGAGCGTTGCCAGCTGGTATCTCTGGCGAGCGCTGGAGCTCTGAGCCCTTCCATCAAGGGGAGACTTTCGTGGGAAGTTCAGCATGACGAGCGGCTCGATACCTCGCATGTCAATCGAGGAGGAACTCTACCGCAGGAAGACCCCGGCCTCGTTTCGCTTCTTCACTGAGGCCCGGCAGTACCTCCCAGGAGGAGACTCCCGCAGCACTGTCTTTTACCGCCCGTACCCCGCAGTAATGGACCACGGGGACGGTTGCCTGCTCCACGACGTCGACGGCAACCGGTTACTGGACTTCACCGGAAATCACTCCTCTCTGATCCACGGCTACTCTCATCCCGACGTCATGAGCGCGGTTCAGCACCAGTTGCGAAAGGGCACGACCTTTCCAGGCGCCACAGAACCGCAGCTGCGCTTTGCCCGGATGTTGTGCGAGCGGATCCCTTCGGTGGAGAGGATCCGTTTTACCAGCTCAGGGACCGAAGCAGTTCTGAATGCCATCCGCGCGGCTCGAGCCTTCACCGGCCGCAGCAGAATTGCCAAGGTCGAAGGCGGCTATCACGGCACTGCGGATGACGTCATGGTGAGCATTCACCCTTCGAGCAGTGACGCCGGAGATCGCCGTCGCCCCAAGGCGACACCCCATGGCAAGGGGGTACATCCCGACGCCGCGTCAAAAGCCGTAGTTCTGCCGTTCAACGATGTGGAGAGTGCCGGAGAGATCCTTCAATCGCTTGGTGATGAGCTCGCAGCGGTATTGGTAGAACCGGTGCTCGGCTCCGCCGGGATGATTCCGGCTGAGCAAGAGTACCTGGAGGCGCTGCGCGAGCTTACTCACCGCTACGGAATCCTATTGATCTTTGATGAGGTCGTGAGCTTCAGAGTCGCGTATGGAGGAGCTCAGGCGCACTACGGTGTAGTGCCCGATCTGACCTGCCTGGGGAAGCTGATCGGCGGCGGTTTTCCTCTGGGCGCGTTCGGCGGGCGGGGCGATATCATGGCCTTGTTCGACCCCACACACGGGCCTGCGATTCCCCACCCCGGCAGCCATAACGCCAATCCTGTGGCACTGGCCGCCGGGGCCGCCTGCTTCGAGATTCTCAGCCCACGAGTAGTAGATCAGCTCAACTGCAGGGCAGAAACACTCCGCTCGGATATCGCCAACGCGTTCAGCGAAGCATCGATCCCGGTCCAGGTCACCGGCCTGGGATCACTCTTCGGGCTTCATCTCACGCCCAGACCGGTCCGAAGCTACCGAGACACCCTGTCGGGAGACGCGGGGCTCCGCCATCGAATCTTCCTGGGCTTATACAACGAGGGAATTCTGATCGACCCCCGCGGCGTGGGAAGTCTGACGACCGCCCTGGACGGTCCGGAGATCGCCCGGTTCGGTGCTGCGCTACGGAAAGTCCTGGCCCGGGTCAACTCTCCATCCGGCTGATCTTGCGAAACGAATTTGCTTCGGCTTCCTTTCGGGTGCATGGAAACCGTTGCTTTCAGCACTAAGGAGAACCAGGAATGTCTCGCAAGCCTACTAAGAAGCAGCCCGCTGCCAAGGACCCGTCGAATACTCTCAAGGATCCGGACGAGTGGACTACCGGTGACGAGCCCATGACCGGTGCCCAGGAGTCTTACCTCCACACCCTGGCCACTGAGGCAGGTGAGGAAGTAGAAGAAGACCTGACCAAGGCGGAGGCGTCGAAGCGTATCGACGAGCTGCGCGACAAGACCGGGCGGGGCAACACCTAGCCGGGCTTCTGCGGAGGTGGGTGAAGCAGCTGCTGCACATCCTGAGGGGTGAGCCCCACGTCCTGAAGCATCTGTTCGGTGCTCGGACGACTGAAGTCTTCTCGCCGGGCCTCGAAGATCAGCTCATGGGCGTGGGGTGTATCCAGGGCTTGCTGCTGCCGCAACACCCAACCGCTCTCGTCTACAAACAGGCGCAGCGCGTGGTCCAGTGACTCGAAGGAGTTTTCGCTCCAGCAGTGGTCGCGAGGATGCCAGAATCGGGTGAGCAGGATTGCGTTTTCCGGCGCATTGTCCTCGGGCCGCAACGCACGAGTCATCACCACTACCCAATGAACACGCCCGGACCGCTCCGACCTCAGCGGGTCGGGAGCACTCTCCAGAACAGGCGCCTTGGCACCAGGGTCAAATTGCTCTTGCTCATTGGGCATGGTGACGGTACCGGTGTGACGCAGCAACCGCCGTGTCGGCAAGTCGGTTTGTACGCTGCGTCGGACCACGAAGAGGCGTAGTCCATTGGGTTATGGAAGAGAACAATCGAGAGCGCCGGTGCGGCGCTCTCGAAGGTGGGGCAGGCTGAACAACCGAGGTTAGAAGGCGTGTTGCTGCGCTCGCTCTATGCTTTGACCCAGCTCCGCCGCGGCTTCGCGCAAGCTGTTGAGTTCGGCATGACGTCCGCTGACTGATCCCGCCCGAAGGTCCCCGCCGAGGCCCCGGCACATCTCCGTCGCGCGGCGGATCCGGAAACGCTCCTGAAATCCTTTGTAATCATCTCCGCCGGCAGCGCCCAAGAGACCCCAGAGTCTCAGCCGCATGTCATCCAGTGCGCTCTTGAAGTCCTCCAGGCCTTCCACTGGGGCGCGTCCCAGCGCGAGTCGCACCTCGATGGCCCGCAGCGTGGAGTTCAGCGTGGCGATTTGATCGGCAAAGCTCGGCTCCGGCATGAACCCTCCCGCGCCTGAGCGCGTGCGGCCAGGGTGACCTAGCGTATCACTCCCGGTAGGCGTCCACCGACATGTTGAGGTCGCGGCGCAGCTCCGCTTCTCCGCTGACCAAAGAGCTCCAGGAGATCTCCTGCCCCTTCCGGGCGCCCTTCGGCGTGATCTTAACCCCTTCGGGCGAGATGGCGACGGTGTAGAGCTTGCCCTCGAGGTCCAGCTCCCGCTTGATCGTCTTGTCGAGTTTTGTAGCCATTCCGTCCTCTGCAGTTTGAGGAAGCGCGTCCGCGCATAAGTCGTTCTGTGCCAGCGGGTCCTGCAACGGCCCGCCAAGTATACGCAAAAGATGGCACCGGCGTCGAGTTGCGCCTACTGGCCGGCGCCCTAGCTTTAAACTATCCCCCAAAGCGTAGCCGGTATGCCCAGCGACCGCGAGGCCCGTCTCAAGCGCGAGTATGCCAGTCTGTATCCCGGACTCAAGCCCGGCGTGTGGTACAATGCCGCCTGGCTCTCGGCCCGGCTGTTTGCGCGCATTCCGTGTGACGGGCGTGCCGAATCAATGGCGACCGTGATGAACGAGCGACACTTCGAGTTCCGAGGCGGGCGGCCTTGGCGCAAGCGGGAGACCCCATCCCGGGGCTAATCCCGCTCCAACTCCGCATTTCCATCCATATACTTGAGGTTGAAGCGGAAGCGGTCGATTCGCCAGCGACCTTGCAGCGTCCGCAGGTGCAAGTCGTAGGTCCCCACGAAGATTCTGGTGTTCCTGCCCGACGTAGTCCTCCGATAGTGCGAAGCGATACCGTAACAGAAGGCAGTCGCCTGGTCGGCCTGTACCTCGACCCGGTAATTACCCGCT
>DATADG010000202.1:0-6105 GCA_036258655.1 Gemmatimonadales bacterium
GATCCGGGAAGTTCAGGCCAGCGCGACCGCCGACAACGAGATCGTCTACCGTGGTATCGCCAAGGTGTGGGAGGCGTTTACCATGGGCACCGCGGCCAGTCTGTGGGGAGACATCCCCTACAGCCAGGCCGGCCCGGACAATCCAACGCCGGTGTTCGACGACCAGCTCGCAGTGTACGACGCGCTGCAGGTTCTTCTCGACGGGGCCATTGCGGACCTGCAGTCCGGGATTGTGCAGACTGGTGTCGGGGCCGCCGACCTGGTTTTCGGAGGCGATCCAGTCAAATGGACCGAGACGGCCTACACGCTCAAGGCTCGGTACTACCTGCATACGGCCGAGGTCAGGGGCGTCCCTGCCTATCAGGGGGCACTTGCCGCGGCGACACTGGGCATCACCACGCCGGCGAACAACTTTACCGCATATCATTCGGCCACCCAGGGCGAGCAGAACGGCTGGTGGCAGTTCTACAACTTGTCTGGGTTCGGCCAGGATGTAGTGGCTGGGATGTTCTTCGCCGAGCTCCTGTTGGCCCGCGGGGATACCGCTCGGCTGGCACAGTATTTCGCACCCTCCGACCCGGGCCCGTATGGTGGTCTCGGGACGGATGCCTTGACCGAGTCACCCGGAGGCGTCTCCCAGCTGCAAGGCACTCGGGCAACTCCGGAGTTCCGGCAGCCCTACATCACATGGGAGGAGAACCAGTTAATTTTGGCGGAGGCGAATTTTGTGCTGAACGGCGCGGGTGCCGCCCAGCCATTTGTCGATGCCGTTAGGGCCAGCGTGGGTCTGCCCAGCGTTCCGGTGACGTCGCTGGCCACCATTATGGAAGAGAAGTACGCAGCGCTGTTTCAAAACATCGAGGTGTTCAACGACTACAAGCGCACCTGCTATCCGCCGATCACTCCGGTGCCGCATTCTGTTTTCGGTGGCGTAGTCCCCGGCAGGTTCTTCTACGCGCAGAGCGAAACGAATGTGAACCCGAACGCGCCCAGCGTGTCTCAACAGCTTGCCACGAACGGGTTCCGGAACGACAACGACCCGGCGCCCTGCCCGCCGGTGCCGTGACGTGCCGGGAGCTCCACGCTCCCGACAATGCATGGAAGGAAGATCCTGGAGGGAGCGGAGGCATCCGATTCGCTCCCTTCAGTATCTTTATGAGACCATCACTCGAACGAGCATCATGCGGATAGCCCCGCTGCTTCTGCTGTTCCTGGTCCCCGGCTGTTATAGCTATCGACCCCTGGAAAGCCCGACACCGGCTTCGGGCACTCGAGTCGAGGCCGACCTGACCGATGCCGGATCGGTCCAGATGGCGAGTCAGATCGGTCCCGGCGCGATGAGCGTGCGAGGCGAGGTTGTGGAGAGCGACTCGCAAGCTGTGTTGCTGGCGCTGACCTCGGTCATGGGTCGCAACGAGCAGGAGGTGTTCTGGAAAGGAGAGCAGGTGCGGTTTCCGCTGACCACCGTAGCCCGGCTGCAGCAGCGCAGGTTCGCGATCGGGAAGACGATCATATTCGGCGGAGCGCTCCTCGGCGGCATGCTCCTGGCCACCGAAGCCTTCATTGGTGGTGGGGACGGCGGCGGCAGTGGTGGTGGGGGAGGCGATCCAGGACCGCAGTAGTCGGTCAGTACACGGCGACAGTCGAGCGGGCGAGGCCGGACTCGAGCAGCCACTCCACGAATTGCCCCGGCTGGACAACAACGACCTCGGTGATCGCCCGCTCCGTACTTCCGATTGGATCACCATAGAGCTGGAGCTCTCTGCCCACGCCCAGCAGGCGGTGTGGCAGCATCATTCGAGTATGTGCACTGCCGCCTGCAACGCCGAGGCGGGTTCGTTGCCCGTCGTGAATCACATATATAGTCACATCCAACCAGTGGTGATTGACAATCTGTAGCGGGATCTCACCCGACCACTGGGAGGCTCCAGCTGCATCAGCGGGAGGCTGTCCAAAGAAGCAACCGCAGGCACTCAGGATTGCGGCGGTGAGAGTGCCCGCCGTACGCAGGTTGCGCAGCTTAAAGGCTATGGAGGAAGGCATCCCAGGCTCGCGGCAGATGCTACTCCAAAAGTGTCGAGCGGACCCCGATTGTCAACGGTAATCACCGGGAACTCCTGACAAGACTTTCCTCTGGGTGGGCTTGTGGGTCTTTGCGGTCTACCGCTACGATTCGCGCATGGGAACGCGGCGCTGGTTAATGTCTCCTCTGGCCCTGGCGGGCAAACTCTCCCTCCTGCTCGTGGGAATTCTGAGCACCCCCGGGCTGGAGCTCACGTCACTTCAGCCGCCCCACTGTGCCGCACATGAGGCCTCGGCTGGTCACCCAGTTCACCCTGCCGGCCACGAGGGTGGTCAGGGTACAGCACCCTCCTGGAACCCGCCTCTGCACGCTGATTGCAATCATTGCCCTCCAAGCGAGTGCGCCAGTTTTGCACCTTGTGCAATTTCAGGGATCTCCATAGCAGTGCCGAGCTCGGTCCCCCTGCAGAGCCCGTCCGCGCACCGGATCGCTGCAGTCCGCAGCAGGATTGCTCTGCACTCCGCGACGCAACAACCTCCCACACCCCCGCCGCAAATCATCGCCTAGTCGGTTCGTAATCCGGCTGCAGCCGGAAACTCACGATTAGGAGGATTGCTCATGCAGGTTCTTCGCACGGCCGCGACGGCAGCCGGGCTGTCGCTGTGCTTTCTGATAGATCCGTTGGCAGCGCAGATCGATTATCGCAATCTCGACGACGACCGGCCGGTCCTGAGCGAGGATGCGTACCCGGTCGAGCGGTACGCCTTCGAGCTGCTGGCTCCCTACCGGTTCGAGGCTGAGGCCGATGGCACCGAGCTCCACAGCACAGTTCCCGAACTCGCCTACGGTTTCGCGCGGAACGCTCACATCGGCCTGAAGCTCCCGCTGGCCGCAGTGAATGATGATGCCGGTACCGACTGGGGACTCGCCGGTCTCCGCCTGTTCGCGCTCTACAACTTCAATACTGAGAGCCGCTGGCTGCCTGCCCTTTCACTCCGGGCGGATGCCAGCTTCGCGGTGGGATCGCTGGCGGGAGACGGCACTCGCTTCGCCCTCAAGGCAATCGCGACCAGGAGTTGGGGACGGTTGCGAACGCACCTGAATTTGTCCAGCGGCTTCGGCTCCGATGACGCTCTCTCCTCGGTTGAACCACTGAGTCGCTGGTCAGCCAGTCTTGCTCTGGATCGGACATTCTTCCGGTCGAGTGTTCTGCTGATTGGAGAGGTTGCCGCTTCTCAGGCGGCGGGAGGGGATGCAACCAGCGTGAATGCCTCCTTGGGCGGACGCTGGCAGTGGACCCCCACACTGGTGCTCGACGCGGGGATTACGCGGCGGCTCCGTTCCGGAGTCGGCCCGGATTTCGCCTTCACTATTGGACTTTCACACGCCTTTGCGATCCGGGCCCTGATGCCCGCGCAGTAATATCGGAGACGATCACCATGTTGTTTCGAACTATTGTCGCAGCTGTTCTCGCGGTGACTGGCCTGATGGCAAGCCAGGATCTCGGTACCGCAGCGGCTCAGACTCAGAGGGACGAGCAGTTCTACTATCCGGGCGACTTCAATTGGAAGTTCCTGGCGATATACCCTGAGGCTGCTCAACTCTTCAACGCGTTCGATTACGGTCATGCAGTGCTGTACGAGCGCCTCTACACCAAACGGGGAAGTGTCGGTCGCGAGCTGGAGAAGGAGTACCGCTACCTCACGACCGATCTCCTGGTGCGCCCGCCGCGCTTCGCTGTGGCTGAGGAGGTGATCATGCCGGCGTACTCGAAGCTGGCCTGGCGGGCCAAGATGATGTTCGATTGGGCGCACTTGCTGCATCGGCAGATCTACGACGCATACGCGGACGACCGCCTCGCCCCGGTGCAGCGTGACACGCTCATCGAGCGACTCACGGATTACTATCTCAGTAACCGGCGGTACGCATTTACCGACAAGCCCAAAACCATGGCGCTGATGGACGAGCAGTATTTCAGCCAGGCTTTCAGGAAGACGTACCCGACGTTCAACGGCCTGATCTGGGCCTACCACTGGCTTCAGGTCGGGCTCTACGAGCCTTTCATAGAAGGGCAAACCAGGGCAGAGCGGAAGAGTGGGGTTCAAGCCACAGTCGCGCGGTTCTGGTCGATGCTGGAGGATCCGCCCAGCCGCTTCCCCAGGTACATGCCGATGGCCCCCGCGATCGCGCCCCGGTTCAGCGCCGCCCATCCACGCGCCGCCGTGATCTTCGACAATCTGCACATGATGCACGACATCATCTCCGACATTCTCACGGCCGATACCATTCCATATCACCGGAAAGGCCAGATGATTGAGCAGCAGCTCGACAAACTGCAGGATCCCTCCCGTGATGTGATGTCACTCGACGAGTGGCGGAGGATGGCGGATCACATGGGCGGCCTCCCTGCGATGGGTGGCCCGGCCACGGGCCTGCTTCGAGAGGTTCCGAGGCACCACCACCCTGGCATGCAGCATCCGGAGGCCGAGCCGGCCGACTCAGCTCCAGCCCGGAAGGGCCGTCCCCAGGAACGGGCCGACACCACCGCGCACCAGCACTGACGGTGCGCGTAATGTTGGGAACCCTCGTCCGTTACTAGGTTAGGCAGGAGAAACGCACACTGACAGCCGAGCACTATTATGAAAAGCAAACAGCACCACAACAATCACGGGGTGGCCGCCCAACCCGAACGGCATCCGGCCCACCATACTCACCACGGCCCCGTCACCCCCCATTTGGACGATGCGCCACCGGCTGCCGCAGGGGGTCGTACCGTCCCCTCACTTGCTCGAACGGCGTTCAGTGCGACGGCGCACTGCCTGACCGGCTGTGCGATCGGCGAGGTGCTGGGAATGGTGATCGGCACGGCGCTGCGATGGAGTAATCCGGCTACGGTGGCTCTTGCAGTCGCGCTGGCGTTCTTCTTCGGGTACGCCCTCACCATGCGGCCGCTGCTGCGCTCCGGCCTCGCATTCGCAGCTGCGGCAAAGCTCGCCCTCGCTGCCGATACGATCTCGATCACCATCATGGAGATCGTGGATAACGCGATCATGCTGGTCATTCCAGGCGCCATGGACTCGGGGTTGGGTAGTCCGCTGTTCTGGGGCAGCCTGGCGTTCGCGCTCATTGTCGCCGGGGCGGCGGCCTTCCCGGTGAACTGGTGGCTCATTGCCCGTGGGCGAGGACACGCGGTGGTTCACGCTCACCACGGCCACGCGCATCACTAAGCTCCTGCTTCGAGACCTCGGATGGGTGGGCAATGGGCGAAGCGACGTTCAGACCCCAGGCGAGCGCAGGCCACCGAGATCCGCCGGCTGAGCCGCGGGTGCCGACCTGCTTCGCCACGGGGCTCCGGGCTTCCTCACGTAGTTGTTCAGCACGTAGCCCCAGGGAATTACGAGCAGGAAGAGCACGATAGTGATGAGGCAGTCGTTCCACGTCTGTCGGGTAGCCGCATCGAGCTCACCGGCCAACCGGAGTGGTATGCCGAAGGCGATCATCCAAATGGATTTCCAGACCAGCTCGAAGAGGAGCAGCGGCAGCATCTGGAGCGGATAGCGTAGTCCGAGCAGCGCCAGCAACGACACCCCGGCCAACAGGCTTCGAACCACACCCCGCATATGCTCGGTGTGTTCCGGCGGATTGAGCAGGCTGGGCCAGATCAGGAAGCCGAGGCCCACAACAATGAACAAGTACGTGGCCCGCAAGAGGTACATCCGGAATAGCGAGACGCCATCCATATCTTCTCTCCTCTCTGATCTGCCGTTCAGGTTGATCTAAGTCTGCCAGCGCAGCTGAAACTCGAGCTCATCCCGGCCCCCGGAGCGCTCGTGCTCGATATTGAAGGCCACGTCGGCTGGAAGATGCAGGCGCTCGCCGGCGACCTGGATCGTGAACGGTGCGCGCGTTTCAAGCGCGTCCGCCAGGCGCCGGAGCTTGGCCACGAATTGGGTACGGGAGTAGGTACGCTCGAGGTCGCGCTTACGAGACTTGGCCATGAAAATACCCGGTGATGAAGTGCTGGTTAACGGGAACCTTGGTCTGCGGGATGGGACGGTGGGCTGAGTCGACGCTCGATCTCC
>DATADG010000203.1:0-14431 GCA_036258655.1 Gemmatimonadales bacterium
CTCCCGGCACCAATGTAGGCCCGAGCCGCCGCAGCGTCAAGCAGTCCAGCGCTGCAGGGGTCTGTTCTCGACGATCTGTTCTGATTTGGTGGAAGGAAAAAGTGCCCGAGGCGAGAGTCGAACTCGCACGAGGTTGCCCTCGGCGGATTTTGAGATTCCCTGCCCACTGGACCAAAGGGACACCAACAGCAACACGGCGCATCAGGGCAACGACTTGACCCGGTGCGCCGTTCCTGTTGATGGGACCAGGTCTCGGGTCCGGACGTCTCGGTTAATTAGTACAGCCAGGGCGAAGATCAGCGTGAGCGTGATCTGCTCGCCGCCATCCTCCATGACCGTCAGCAGAGCATCGACAGTGCGGTACCGGAACTCATGGAGCACCACCACGTGAGCTACGTCAGCCACAACCGCGAACACGAGCAGCACGCCGAAGGCTCCCAGGAGCAGGATCGCGTTCCGGCGATCCTCGTGCTGCGGCGATCGGACAAAACCAGCGCGCACAACTATGGACAAGAACACCCCAAAGATCATCCATGCGAGGAGTTCGCCCAGAGTGGACGACTGCAGAGCAAGCGTACCGGCGAGTGCAGCACCCATTCGCTCGTGCAGCTGCATGGCATCGTCCAGCAGCGCAACGGCGAAGAGCAGGGCCAGTGCAGAATAGACTGGCCGCCTCCGTCGCATGCTGATCAATGCCATGGCGGCAACAATGACGGCCAGCTTCAGATAGCCGAGCAGCTCTGAGTAGGAGCCATCCTTTCCAAGGTGCCAGTGGCTGCTCAGCCTCACAGCATTCTGATCAAGAGCAGACGAGATCCAGTGACTGGAAAAGATTGCAATGAAGAACAGGTCGAGTAGCAGTAGAGCGCTGCAAGACCAGATCAGGCCATGGCTGGCCTGGCGCGCTAGATGCCTCACCTGGCTGGTGACCGTGCGGCTGGAGACTAGAGAACTTTCGGTAGACAACGACGTCATGATCTCCGCTGCCTAGCCGGAGGCTGGGTATAGCCGATAATCAGGCCGTTGCGGCGCTGAGATGCTGCGAAGCGTAAGTTGTTGGGGTAAAGTGCCCGAGGCTAGAGTCGAACTCGCACGAGGTTGCCCTCGGCGGACTTTGAGTTCTGTCGAGTAGCTAGACCACCGAACATCAATAGAACAACGGCGCACTACGGTAAGGAGTTAACCGAGTGCACCGTTGTTCTTTCTGCTGGATGGCGGCCGGTGGTCCGGGGGACAGGTGGGGGACAGTCCTGTGGCCCGGAATCGGTATAGCAAGATCATCGTGTTGCAGGTCCACGCTGCACGGGTGCTACGAGTCGAACGCGAGCGATGCCGAGAGGTGCCGATTGGATTCAATATCCGCCCGCAGGTCGGCGATCTTCTGCTCCGCAGTGCTGATGGCGTCGGCACCGGCGAGGAAGCGGCGGGGCGGCGGCTCCTGGGCCGCGATGGTGAGCAGCGCCTGCGCGAGCTTCGCAGGGTCGCCGGCCTGCTGCCCGTGCGTTGCCTTCCAGCCTGCGAGCAACGGCGCGCGGCGTTCGTCATAGTCCGCGACGGACGGCTCGGCGTAGCGGGTCGACTGCTCCGAGAGGAGCTCGGTGCGGAAGAAGCCTGGGTTGACGATGGTGGTGTGGATGCCGAATGGCGCCACCTCGACGCGCAGCGCCTCCATCCAGCCCTCGACGCCGAACTTTGATGCGGCGTAGGCAGCAGTGAACTCGACACCCGAGGCGAGCCCCGCAGTCGACGAAACTGTGATGATGTGCCCAGAGCGCTGCCTGCGCATCACCGGCAGCACGGCACGCGTGACGTGCATCTGGCCGAGGAGGTTCGCGGCGAGCGTCCGCTCGATCTGCTCCGGCGTCAGCTCCTCGAAGAACCCCGCCTCGAAGGTGCCCGCGTTGTTGACCAGCACGTCGATCCGGCCGAACCGCTCGACGGCGGCCTTCACCGCCGCCTCGGCATCTTCGCGGCGCGTGACATCGAGCTTCAGCGCGAGTAGGTCGTCCGACGGGCCGAGCAGCTCAGCGAGACGGGCGGGGTCCCGGCCTGTCGCCACCAGCGCGTGGCCGGCGGCCAGAACTGTCCTCGCGAAGTCGGCGCCCATGCCGCGTCCGGCGCCAGTGATGAACCAGATTTTCCTGTCAGTCATTTGAGTCTCTCCGTGATACTGCAGCATGATGCGGGCGAATGGTGGTAGTCATACGCTTGAGCTTGCCCATTCCTGCGGAGCCTGCGAGCGGTCAGGACAGCCGTCCGAATGTCCGCCCGGCAGGTCGCGCCCGCCGTGAAGAGAAGAACTTACTTGTGGCTGGCTGCGGCATCCCTGCCGGATTGTGGCGAGTTGTTGCCTATTCCTCCACACCACTGGAAGGGGGCCCAGCCGGCGCCTATCATCATTGCCATGAGCAATGCACGAGTATCCCGCCCGACGAGCGCGACGGCTTCACCTCCTTCGAATCCGTCGATCACGACCGAAGGTGAGCTGCCATCTGCAATGCGTGTCGCCGCGCTCTGCGCTGAGCTCGCGCGGTTGCTCGAGCGGCGCACTGGTTCCGACGGCGGGCACGAGACGGCGATCCCGGAGCTGGCCCTGTGGCGATTCTCCCAGCCCACCGAGCTCACGCCAGGGATTCAGCAGCCGGGCATCTACGTGGTGGTGCAGGGCCGCAAGCATGTGGAGTTTGGCGGCCAGACCTATTTCTATGATCCTTCGCAGTACCTCGCCGTCTCGCTCGAGCTTCCGGTCGTGGCGCGAGTTGTAGAGGCAACTCCAGATGCGCCGTACCTATGCATGACGCTCCGAGTCGATGCTCGGGAACTCGCGGGGTTGATTGTCGAGATGGGGCGGCCAGCGCCTCGCGAGGACCACGATGGGCATGCGCTCTTCGTGAGCCCTCTGGAGGCGCCGCTTCTCGACGGGTTTCTGCGGCTCGTGCGGCTGCTCGACACACCAGAGGACATCCCGGTACTCTCGCCGCTCATCCTGCGGGAGCTCTACTTCCGGCTGCTACAGGGGGAGCAGCAGGGCCGTCTGGCGGAGATCGCCATTGGGGACGGCCGGTTGCGTCGAGTGGCGGGGGCCATCGCCTGGATCAAGGCCCACTACGCGGAACCGCTGCGGATCGAGGAGCTGGCAAAGCAGGTGAACATGAGCCCCTCAGCACTACACAGTCACTTTCGGGGGGTCGCGGGCGTCAGCCCGATTCAGTACCAGAAGCGGCTGCGGCTGGAGGAGGCTCGCCGCCTGCTGCTGGCGGGAGCGACCAGTGCGGAAGCGGTCGCCTACGGGGTAGGATACGCGAGCGCGTCGCAGTTCAGCCGGGAATACGTGCGGCTGTTCGGGCAGCCCCCGCGACGGGATGCGGAGCGCCTGCGCGCCGACGGCTTCAAGGGCGATCCCGCCTCGTAACGGTGCTCACTTCAATTGTTGCGATGTAAGGTGCCCGAGGCGAGAGTCGAACTCGCACGAGGTTGCCCTCGGCGGATTTTGAGTCCTGCTGACCAGCTAGACCCACAGACAGCATCAGAACCACGGCGCACTAAGGCAAGGACTTAGCACCGTGTGTCGTGTCGTTTGATATCTGGTAGTTTCCCGTAGTCAGGGGGACAGCCGGGGGACAGCTTCAGACTAGGCTGTTGGCGCCCCACAGGAGCAAACCTGCCACTCCGGCAAGTGCGATGAGGACTGGATCCGGAATCCTTTTTGTAGTTCTGAGGATAGACAGCACCGCCAGCGCAATCAGCACCGTCGGTAGGTCAATAAGAGCGCGCCTTCCGAGCACGAAGGCGGCACCAGCTATGGCACCTATTGCCGCGGCAGTTACTCCATCTACAAACGCCCTCACATGGAGATTATTGGCGAGGCGTCGGTAGTGGGGCGCAGCGAGGACGACGGCAAGATAGGTGGGCAGAAACATGCCGAGTGCTGCGGCCAATGAACCCCAAAGTCCCGCCACCAAGTAGCCGATGAAGGCCACCGTGATGACCACCGGCCCAGGCGTAATCATGGACACCGCAACCGCATCGAGGAACTGGCGCTCGGTCAGCCAATGAAACTGCTGGACCGTTCCCCCATACAGGAACGGAATGATGGCGAGACCACTGCCGAACACCACGAGAGAGGCTTGGCCGAAGTAGAGGAAGATCTGCGATAGCAGGCCGGCAGAAGTCACTTCAGCAATTGTCGCACTGAACCCGAGTGGAACCGGCAGAAGCACCGCTTGCCACCCCCTGCCTACAGCGATTCTCCGCACCAGCACGGTCGTCAGCCCTGCGGCGATGAACAGGGTGAAGATCTCGGACTCGGTCCACGCAGTCACCAGCGCGCTGATGCCGAAAATGACCCAGAGGAATCGATCTCGGCCCGGGGTAATCCGGGTAAGCTTGAGCGCACTTTGGACGATGATGGCGATGACGGCCGCACCGATGCCGTAGAACAGGCCTTGCATCCATGGCAGGCCACCGAACCGCACGTAGGCTACGGAAAGAGCGAGCACCATGATCAGTGAGGGAGCAATGAACGCGAGGCCCACGAGGGTGGCACCGAGGTTGCCCGCACGCACCCATCCCAGATAGATCGCGAGCTGCGCCGCGAGAGGCCCGGGGGCGAGCTGAGCCAGGGACAGCCCCTCCTTGTAATCCTGCTCCGAGACCCAGCCCCGTCGCTCTACGAGATCCCGCTGCATGTAGCCGGTAAGCGCAATGGGTCCCCCGAACCCTGTGGTGCCGAGCCAGAGGAAGTACAGCACAAAATCCCAGAGGGGAGCGGTGCGCGCCGGCTCCCCAGACGCGGCCGCGCCGGTGCCGCTCACGATGCCGCTGGTTTGACCTGCATCTTCCCGAGGGCGGCGCGCAAACCCTGCGCGAGCTTGGTCACGTCATCGTTGCCCCAAAAGGTGCGCGAAGAAGAGCCTCCGCTGTTCATTTAGGAGATGGTTGTGGAGCGCGGTGACTGTGATGCCGGCAGAAGCCAGTGCCTGGAGCACCGGATTGACCTCGTCAGCGGTCATTACGAAATCCCGGTCACCGCTGCCCTGCCCCCACCGGTCGGCTGGAAGTTGATCGCGGTCGCCACGCCCATAGACGGCGGCACCTCCAAAGACGAGAGCCCCAGCGACGCGTGCCGGGTTCATCTGGACCGCTGAGCGGAGCCTCACCAGTGGATTCCGAAACCTAGCCTTTGCGCCGCGAGCCGCTCACGAATTCTCGCTACTAGCGTTAGGTTCACGGTATGCGAGCATTTTCCGCCAGTATCCTGCTCCTGATCCAGGCCCAGCCTCTTTGGGGTCTCGTTCTCTGTCTTGGCTTGGGCGCCACGGATGAGGGCCGGATGGAAGCTGGGTGCTCGATGGAGAAGAATGTGGTTGCGAGTGCCCCGATCCCCCAGACATCGCCAGCTCACTTATCCGGACCGGCCAAGAGTGATCCGACTTTAGCATACGCTATACCCGATCCATCAAACAGCGATCGCCATGGGTGCATGCTCGCTGATATCTGCACGCTGGCTACACCCACCCTCGCGCTCAGGCCTTCCCTGCTTCTGGTCCCGAACAGCCCACACAATTTAGTAGTCTGGCCCTCCGATACCATTTATGGTCAAGAGCACCGTGCACCACCGACTCCACCTCCCAACGCATAGCCTCATCCTCTAAACAATTGATCCATGGCTGGTGCTGGGTCGTCTGGCGAACGCGTAGACGGCCGAGCCGCATGGCTCCCTTCTTCAGCCCACCTCCCGCTGGTGGTCTGAGTCGTCTACTGAGGAGATTATGGCTATTTCAGGTTTGGCTCCGGCTCAGGGCTGGAGTATGGTCGGTGGGTCGCTTCTCTGGTTCTTGGTCACAGCTTTAACTGGGCCTGACATCCTGGCGGCTCAGACATCGGTGCCCGCTTCCACGAGTGCGCCTCTGACATTGCCTGGGCTACTCGACCGGGTAAATCGGCAGCATCCGGTCATGGCTGCCGCTCGGGCGCAAATCCGGAGCGCGGAAGGCAGTCGCCGGACAGCAGCCGTGCTCCCGAATCCAATGCTGGGATACCAGCTCGAAAATGTCCGGTTGCCGGGTGGGGATCCTGTGCCGATGGATCGTGAGGCCATGGCCACTGCAACCATTCCGTTGGAATTCATCTACCAGCGGGGCTCAAGAGTTGACAAGGCCAATGCCGAGGTTCGAGCCGCGGAGGCCGAGGCACAAACGATTCGCCAGCACCTGGCCCTGGAGGCAACCCGCTCCTATTACGAGACCGCGCTCGCGCAGGTGGAACTGTCCACCGCGCTGGACCTCGCGGGCTGGCTGGACTCGCTGGTCGAATACAATCGTACTCGGTCGAAAGAAGGTGTCAGCGCTGAGGCCGATCTGATACGGGCGCAGCTCGAGCGGGATCGGGCCTGGGCCGAAGTGACGATGCAGGAAGTGAAGCTGGCCCATGCGCGGGCGAAGCTTGCCGCGTTCATCGGCGACTCCGTAGACACCATCTCACCAGCCTCAGAGCCGACCGTGACCGTCCCGGACGAGCCGCTCCCCCTGCCTCACAGCGCAAGCTCGGTTATGCAACCCGCCTCCGGCAGGACGCCAATCTCCGAGCTCCTCAATAAACGGCCGGAAATCCAGGCAGCACGCGAGCGGTTGGCAGCGGCATCATCGGGTGTCGGTGTCGCTCGTTCGCTCCTCATCCGTGAGCTCGGGGCGATGGTGGGCCTCAAGCGCACGGCAGGTACATCCTCACTCATGGCCGGCATGAGCCTGCCCCTTCCGATCTTCGACCAGAACCGGGGCGACATCGCACGGGCCCGCGCCGAACGTGATCTGGCAGCCGCCGAGCTCGCCAATACGGAGCGAACGGTCGGTGCCGAGATTCGCGGTGCACTGGAAGGCGCCCGACTGCTCAGCCAACGGGCACAGCGCCTTGTCGGGAGCGGAGCCGGGCAGCCGGTCCGATTTCTCGTCCGAGCCGCCGAGGCGCGCCGCATCAGCGTCGGCGCGTATCAGGAGGGGGCTGTGCCACTGCTCCAGGTGCTGGATGCTGCCCGGGCCTGGGGCGAGGCTCGGGTGACTTTTTATGGAACACTCTTCGCTCAGCACGAAAGCATCATCGCATTGTTTGCAGCACAGGGTTCTGACCTGTTCGGCGCGATTCCCGCGTTGAGCGCCCGTCCTGTCTCGTCCGGGACTGGGCGGGGAGGTGAGGGCCAATGAGAACGCCAGGAACGATGGGTCCACGAATCCGGAGTCGAGGCCAGGTGGGCTGGTTTGTGTCGGTGCTTGCCATCGGACTCCTCGCCTGCTCTCGAGAGCGCCCTGAGCCGCGGGAGGAAGCACAAGGTGAGGCTGACACCATCGCTCACATGCCCGGCATGCAGCGCATGGAGCATGAGTCCAGCCCTTCGCCGGCCAGGCCGGACAGCGAGGCGGTTCCCCTCACGATCTTTTTGACTGCAGCCCAGATACGACATGGTCATGTGCGGTGGGCTCCCGTGGAAACCGGCACCGCTGGCGCATCGGGCAGTGTGCCCGGTCAGGTGGTGCCCAATGAAGATCGCACGGCTCGACTGGGTGCTCCCGCACCCGGCCGAGTCGTGGCCATCCGAGTATCGCCCGGCGATCGAGTTACCAAGGGCCAAGAGCTCGTGACCCTGCAGAGCCCCGAGGCAGGGACGGCACAGGCTGATCTGGCCAAAGCGGAGGCCGAGGTCGCGTCTAGGAGGGCGCAGGCCACGTATGCCAGGAGTGCCAGGGAGCGAGCGGAGCGCCTCCTCACTCTCAAAGCGATTCCTCGCCAGGACTACGAGCGCGCCGTGGCAGATGACGAATTAGCCCGCTCGGCCCTCGCCCAATCTGAGGCGGAACTCCGACGTGCGAGGAGCACCGCAGATATCCTGGGAGCGACCTCCTCGGTCGGCGGACAGATCAGCGTGCGCGCTCCCTTTGCCGGCGTGGTGCTGGCGCGTACGGCAGTGCCAGGGACAGTCGTCGATGCAGGCGCACCGCTGGTGGTTGTCACCGATCCATCGAAGCTCTGGGTCACAATCAGCGCGCCGGAGGCCATGACGGGACTCTTCCGGATAGGTGGCCGGCTCGGGTTTACGGTTCCGGCATACCCGGCGGATACGTTCATCGCCCGAATCGAAGCAGTCGGGGCTGGCCTCGACCCGGAGACTCGCACGTTGCCTGTCCGGGGCTCCTTGGATAACCGCTCCGGCCGGCTGAAGCCCGAGATGCTAGCGACGGTGACGGTCGAGGGACCTCTCCAAGACAAGGGGCCGGTAGTTCCGGCGGACGCTGTCCAGATGATCGAGGGACGGCCCACCGTCTTTGTGGCAGATCCGGACGGCAAAGGCGGTGCTCGGTTCATTGGCCGCGAGGTTCAGTTGGGACCGAGAACGGGCAACCGGGTTGCGGTCACAGCAGGCCTTTCAGCGGGCGATCTGGCCGTGGTGGAAGGAGCCTTTGCGGTGAAGGCCGAGCTCGAGAAGGGCGACATGCCCGAGATGGAGATGTGACATGGCAACCCTCATAGATCGGCTGATCACTGGCGCGCTCCGCCATCGGGCAGCCGTCATGATCGCCGCGCTCCTTCTGACCGTGGCCGGCGGGTGGGCCTTCGCGACCCTCAACACCGACGCGTTTCCGGATCTCACACCGAACCAAGTGCTGGTCATGACTAACGCGCCGGGCCTGTCTCCGGTGGAGGTGGAGCAGCAGGTGACCTACCCCATGGAAGTGGCCATGCTGGGCCTTCCCCGCACTACCGGGGTGCGATCGATCTCGAAAGCCGGAGTCTCGGTGGTGACTGTGAGTTTTGAAGACGATGTCGAGATTTACTTCGCGCGCCAGCAGGTCCAGCAGCGGATGCAGGACGTACGCGGCGCACTGCCGGAGAACGCCGACCCGATGCTGGGTCCTCCTGCCACAGCTATGGGCGAGGTATTCCAGTACTTGGTTGAGCCTACAGGTCAGGGAAATCAGCCAGCCAGCGACAGCTTGACCCTTCTCATGCTCACCAATGCACAGGAGTACATCATCGAGCCTTTGCTGCGCACAGTTCCGGGAGTGGCAGAGGTCCGAAGCTGGGGCGGCATGCTTCAGCAGTTTGAGATCCTCGCCGATCCAAACAAGCTCGCCGGCTACGGACTGACTCTAGATGATCTCGAGACCGCCGTGGCCAGGAACAACCGCAACTTTGGCGGCGGCTATCTGGAGGAGCGCGGTGAGCGGTTCACCTTGAGAGGCCTCGGCAGGGTTTCTGATACCATCGATATCGCCAATGTCGTGGTTACCTCGAGGGGGACGACGCCGGTGCGTATTCGGGACGTCGCCCGGGTGAGCGTCGGTCCGCAGCCGCGCTTCGGTGCGGTGACCCGCGACGGCCGCGGTGAGGTGCTCTCCGCCACAGTCATCATGCTCAAGGGCGCGAACGGACGCGAGGTCGTCAATCGGGTCACCAAAAGGCTCGAGGAGATCGCTCCGCTGCTGCCCAAGGAGGTGAGAGTCCGGCCCTTCTATAACCAGGGTGAGGTGGTGGCTCGCACCACGCAGACCGTCTTCCGTAATCTGATGGGCGGTGCTCTGCTGGTCATTGCAATACTCTTTCTATTTCTTCGCGACATCCGAGCCTCGCTTATTACTGCCTCCGTCATTCCACTCGCCCTGCTGTTCGCTTTCCTCGCCATGAAACGTTTCGGCGTTACGGCCAACCTGATGAGCCTAGGAGCACTCGATTTCGGCCTCATCGTCGATGCTTCTGTTGTCATGGTGGAAAACATTGTACGGCGCCTGCGGGGGAGTTCGGACGAGCCGATCGCACGTCGCCAACAGGTACTGCGTGATGCCGCGCTCGAGGTGGGCCGGCCCATCGTCTTCGGGGTGATCATCATCATCGCGGTGTACGCCCCGGTAGCCGCACTTCAGAGCCTGGAACGCAAGATGTTCCTTCCGATGGCGTTTACGGTATGTGTGGCAGTGCTGGGCTCGCTGTTGCTGGCACTGACATTCATTCCGGCTTTGGCCTCGTACTTCCTGGTGAAGCCTGAGCCAAGCAGGGCGGGCCATGAGGCCCCGTGGTTCACCAACGTGCGGGCTCGATATGAGCACCTGCTTGGATGGGCACTGGAACACCCGCGGCAGGTCTTTGCTGGTGCGGGGAGTCTGCTCGCGCTGGCTTTGATCTCGGTGCCTTTCCTCGGTACCGAGTTCATGCCGAAGCTGGATGAGGGATATCTGCTGATCGAAACTCGACGGATTCCCAGTACGTCGCTGGCTCAGGGTGTATCGGTCTCGGCGGAGGTCGAGCGCACGCTGCGACGTTTCCCAGAGGTGGAGGGAGTGGTCACCAACCTCGGGCGTCCGCACGAGGCTACCGAGACTATGGCGCTCAATCAGGGAGACGTCTATGTGCTCTTTCGTCCCAAGAATGAGTGGCGAACTCGATCGCTGGACCAGCTTATCCCGCAGATAGACTCTGCCCTCTCGGAGATCCCCGGCCTCGACTACGAGTTCAGCGCACCAATGCGAATGCGCCTCGACGAGGTCGTGTCCGGAGTAAAAACGGATCTTGGCATAAAGATTTTCGGTGACAGCCTCCCACTCCTGCAGGCGAAAGCAGAAGAGGTGCGGCGTGTAATCGAGCAGGTTCGCGGGGCCGAAGATGTCTCGGTGGGTGTCAGTGCCGGAGCCATGCAGCTCGAGGTGGCAGTCGACAGAGCCGCTATCGCACGCTACGGCCTGAGCATTGACGACGTTCGGGATGCGGTGGAAATGAGCGTCGGTGGCATGCCTGCTTCCGAGATCATCGATGGGCGTAGGCGCTATCCCATCGTCGTCCGGCTGGACACAACATATCGGTCAACTCAGGAAGCTGTGGGCCGCATCCTGCTCCGAACACCGGCTGGAGGAACCGTAACGCTTTCTCAGGTTGCTCGACTCCGTTCCGTAGAGGGGCCGGAAGTCATCAATCACGAGGGTGGGCAGCGTTTCGTGCTGGTGCAAAGCAATGTGAGAGGGCGGGACCTGGGTGGGTTTGTGACCGACGTTCAGAGTGCCATAGAGGACCGCGTTGTGTTCCCACCGGGTTATTACGTGGCTTATGGCGGCCAATTTGAAAACCAGGCCCGGGCGACACGAAGCCTAGCCATGATCATCCCACTGGTCCTGCTGCTCATCGCCGGACTTCTCTATATGAGCTTCGGTTCCATCCGGCATGCTCTCCTGGTCATGCTGAACGTACCCTTTGCACTGGTAGGAGGCATCGCGGCGCTCTGGTTACGCGGGCTACACTTGAATCTCAGCGCTTCAGTCGGCATGATCGCCGTCTTTGGGGTGGCGATACTTAATGGACTCGTACTTCTCACCTATGTGAATCAGCTACGCTCCAGAGGTCGCACGGTCGGTCAGGCGATCCGCGAAGGAGCCGGAATCAGGTTTCGCCCGGTGCTCGCTACCGCAACAGTAGCTTCGGTTGGCTTCTTGCCCATGGCGCTGTCGACCGGTGCTGGAGCAGAGGTGCAGCGACCACTCGCCACAGTAGTCATCGGCGGCCTCATCTCCTCCACACTTCTCACCCTTCTGGTTCTGCCGACCGTCTACGCCTGGCTGGAGCTCAGGGGGGGGACTACCACAGCCGGCGATGTTCAGGGCACTCCTGTGCACAGCGTGACCTCCTTCATTCGGTAATCACCATGTCTCACCGACATCTTGGATGCGGGAGGTGAGTTCAGGATTTACCATGGTCTCGCTCGGTATCCTGCGAACTTTAGAGCTGAGTATGATGACTCGTACGGCAGCCGAGAAGCAGTGCTACTCGTGCCTCACCAATGAGCAAGTCCAAGCAGGGGCACAATGGGGCACAATGCGCCTCATGGAACTGCGGTGGCCGAATGAGGCAACGCCGTAAGTTGTTGTGGGGTAAAGTGCCCGAGGCGAGAGTCGAACTCGCACGAGGTTGCCCTCGGCGGATTTTGAGTCCGCTGCGTCTGCCATTCCGCCACTCGGGCGCGGATGGAAGATAGCGCGAAAGCGAGAAGGCGGGAAAGCGGCAGCAGATTGGCTAGGCCGCAGCACTCGAAAAGAGTACAGCCGCTGAGAAAAGTAGATCCCTCGTCCCTCTGCCCCCTACCTCTCAGACACCGGCGGTCCCAGGATCTCCCGCCAGATGATCGCGTTGCGCAACTGTTCCGGGGTGAAGCCACGGGTGGCCGTGTGGTCCGCCGGTTCCTGACGAATCCGTTCATCGAATTCGGCGTGGTCGGCTTTGGTTCGGGCGTGATCCCGCGCGGCCGCAGCCGCGATTCGGCGGGCCTCGAAGCTCGCCGCTTCATCATCCCGGTCCACCAACTCCCGCGGAGCGCGCCGCACCTCCTCCTCCAGACTGCGGATCTCGGGCACCTCCTCCAAAGAGGTTCGCTCCTCGACCTCCTCCGCCGACGGGAACATCACGGGCTCCGGCTGTCGCGCCTGAGCGGACTCCTCCAGCGACTGCTGTAACTCACGAAGCATCCGCTCGAGCCGGCTGCCCTCCTGCTGGGTAGGATCGACAGAAACCCGGCCCGGCCTCTCGGGGGAGCGGGGCCAGGGCTGCTTCGGGGGAGTCGGCGATCCAGGCTTGCGCCGAACGCCGCTGATCAGGTTGAACACGAACCAGATCGCCGCCAATACCCACAACGCATCGAAGTCCACGTTCAGACGCTCCCCCTCGTGGATGACTCCCCTTGACTCGCGATTGCCTGCCGCATGGTGGTGTCTGCCTGAACATTGTGGTAACGCTGGTAATCCATGATACCCAGGTTCCCGCTCCTGAACGCCTCAGCCATGGCGAGAGGGATCTGCGCCTCCGCGGCGATGACCTTGGCCCGCTGATTCTGCGCTTCGGCCTTGAACTCCTGCTCCATGGCCACAGCCAGGGCACGGCGTTCCTCCGCCTTGGCCTGGGCGATGCGCTTGTCCGCCTCCGCCTGGTCGGTCTGCAGCTCGGCGCCGATGTTCTTGCCGACGTCGACATCGGCGATGTCGATTGACAGAATCTCGAAGGCCGTGCCGGCGTCCAGCCCTTTCGCCAGCACCGTCTTCGAAATGAGGTCCGGATTCTCCAGCACGGCCTTGTGCGATGTGGCGGACCCGATGGTGCTCACGATCCCTTCGCCGACGCGGGCCAGAATGGTCTCCTCCCCCGCTCCGCCGACCAAGCGGTTTACATTCGCGCGTACGGTGACGCGGGCAAGCGCCAGCAGCTGGATGCCGTCCTTGGCCATCGCCGCCACTTTGGGAGTTGTGATCACCTTCGGATTGACACTGACCTGCACCGCCTCAAAGACATCCCGTCCGGCCAGATCGATTGCGGTCGCCTGTTGAAAGCTGAGCGGTATCTGGGCCTTGTCGGCGGAGATCAGCGCATTCACCACCCGCTGGACGTCGCCACCGGACAAAAAGTGGATCTCGAGCTGGTCGATGGTGAGATCCAGACCAGCCTTTCTCGCGGTGATCAAGGGATCCACAATTGCGGCGGGATTCACTTTCCGGAATCGCATTCCGAAGAGCGTGAGAAAGGAGACCCGTACGCCCGAGGCGGCAGCCCGGATCCAGAGGCCGATCGGGATGAACCGAAAGAAGATGACAATGAAGAGAACGGCGATGAAGAAGAGCGCCAGCACGACGCCAAGACTCAGGGAATCGTTCACGGGGAGTCCTTATCAGAAGGTATTCAACATCAGGTCACGGGTGGCGGTCGCGAGTCGGGTGAATGGTCGACGCGTGACTCGCGACTCGTGCCGCGCGACTTAGACCAGCGCCCGCACCACATGGCGATACCCCTCACTCCTCACCACCAGCACCTTGCTGCCCTGGGGGATGTATTCGCCCTCCGTAACGACATCCACCTTTTCGTCGCCGATCCGGGCCGTGCCCGCGGGCCGGAGATCGGTGAGTGCAGTGCCGTTCTGTCCCACGAGCTCGGGTCGCGCAGGAGCAGAGGTGAAGCCGGCATCCCGGCGGCCGGCGCCCTGCAGCAGGAGTCCGCTAAACCGGCCGCTATTGGGGAGGTGACGCAGCCAGGCGTAAATCACCGCCGCGGTGATGAATAGACTGGCCCCCAAGACGGAGAGTGCCTGCGCCACGTCACCGGTGGTGGGATACCCGCCCATCATCGCGAGTATCATGGAGGCAGCGATCGCCACGATGCCGAGCATACCGGCTACGCCGAAGCCCGGCAGAACGAACACCTCGACACCCAATGCGATCAGGCCGAGCCCCAGCAGCAGCACCTCTTCCCAACCTGCCAATCCCAGAATAAGACTCGAACCGAAAAACAGTCCCAGCGAGACGAGGCTGATCAGACCACCCAGCCCGAACGCGCCAGTCTTGATCTCGAACACCAGCCCGAGAATCCCCAGGGAGAGCAGTAGCGGAGAGACCAGCGGGTTGGTAAGGAACCGCACGAT
>DATADG010000204.1:0-4632 GCA_036258655.1 Gemmatimonadales bacterium
TGCGGGAGAACATCCTCCTCGGCGTCGAGATGAACGGCTGGACCAAGTCTGAAGCCGGCGCCACTGTGACGATGGGTAACATGTCCGCAGCAGCCTATTGGTACCCGATGGCGACCCAGGGTCTCTTCATCAAGGCAGGCGCGGGCTACTCGATCCTGGGCGTGGAAGACGATCTCGGCAGCGATAATGATACCGGCTTTGGGTTCCTCGGAGGGGTTGGCTATGACATTCGGGTCGGGCGCAACCTGTCGATCACACCGGTGGCCAACTGGTTCCGGGGCGGGTTCAACAACGGCTCGGCCAACGTGCTGCAGTTCGGAGTCGGCGTCACCTCGCACTAAACTGCGGGATTAGCAAAAAACGTAAGCTGGTCACAAGAGCGTCAGCGGGGGATCGGGGAAGTTCCTGGTCTCCCGCTCACGCTTTTTGTGTTTTCCGCTTACGCTTCTCTTTCTTGTTGGACACCTGCTCACGCTTTGGAGAAGTATGAACATGAACGCAGAACAACTCCGAACACTTCAGGCGCCGCTCAAGGAGCGCTACCGACAGGAGGCACGGGATGCACTGGTGACCCTCTCTGCTTCCGGCACGCTCGACGAAGCGCAGATCAGCTGCAGGGTAGAGACTGGACGCGCCCTGGTGGAAGCCGGCCTGCACCCCGCAACCGGCGGTACCGGGCTGCAGGCCTGCTCCGGCGACATGCTGCTCGAGGCGTTGGCCGCCTGCGCGGGTGTGACGCTCCGGGCTGTCGCCACCGCGCTCGACATTCCGGTGAGAGGCGGCGCTGTCCGGGTCGAAGGCGATCTCGACTTTCGGGGAACGCTCGGCGTGAGCAAGGAGGTGCCGGTCGGCTTTACTGCGATTCGAGTTCGTTTCGAGCTCGACACCGATGCGTCAGCCGAGCAGCTGGGGACACTGCTCAAGCTGACCGAGCGCTACTGTGTTGTGCTACAGACCCTCAAGTTGCCACCCTCTGTGACTGTAGAGATAAACCGCTAGGTCCTCTTCAGCTCCGTGTCCACTCTTTCCACACCGCGGCTGCATCCCCAACGGTCAGCTGATTGCCATGTCGAACGAGCGGCACCCGCAAGAGCAGCGGCTCGGCCACCAGCTTCTCCAGCCAGCGCTCCTCGTTCATCCGCGCGGCGCCGAGACCCAGGTCCGCAAAACGCCGAGAGTGGCGGTCGATAAGCGCGTCGATACCGAACCGCTGAACGAATCGTCGCAGCTCGCCGGCTGATGCAGGCCGCTCCTGCAGGTCGACGAAGTGAGTCTTGACCCGGCGCTCCGCAAAGAAGCGCAGGGCTTTTCTGGTATCGGCGCTCTTCCTGACGCCGAAGATCTGGACCTCCACGTGCTCTAATCCAGAAGACCGGTGGCGGGTGGCTGCGGCTTCGACTCTCCCGAGCGGACCAGGGCGTAGCGCGCACTGATGGGTCCGACCAGCTCGAACACGGTCACCGCCCCGAGCACGACGGTGGTGATGATCGGCGCCAGCTCGGGGTAGCGCCGATTGACCGCAAGCAGCAAGCCTACTGCGAGGCCGGCCTGGGACAGCATGGCGTAGCCGAGATAGCGCCTCACGGTGGGCTCCGGCGCCACCCTGCGGCTGGCAACGATGGTGCCGAGCAGCTTCCCGCCCGCCCGACCAAGCACGTACACCACGCCGATGAGTCCGAGTGACGGTAGCAATCCGACGTTCAGATCGGCCCCGGCAATCACGAAGAAAATCGCGTACAGGGGTGGATCGGTTTGAGCGAGCGCATCGAAGATCCGGCGGCTCTCGCTCGAGAGGTTCACCATAGTTGCCCCGACGGCGAGTGTCGCGAGTAGCGGAGAGAGCTCGAGCAGCTGGGCCGCTCCGACGGCAAGGAGGATCGCTCCGATGAGAAGGATGAGCATCTCTCCGTGCTCCATGACCTGGGAAGACCAGGCAGCCAGGAGCACCCCGACCACGAAGCCAAGCGCCACCGAGCCGATCAGCTGCCAGATGAGTGGATACACGGAACGATAGATCACTTCCAGGGCTGCACCCCCTTCTATCGCCTGACGGTACAGGTCGAAGCCGGCGGTCACGACGAGGAAGCCGGTGAGACAGAAAATGTTATTGAGTGCGATGACCCCACTGAGTGTGTCGGTGAGCGGCCCCTCGGCGTTGCATTCTCGCATGACCATCAGGGTCGTGGCGGCAGCCGTTTCCATGGCGATGACGCCGAGTAGCAGTGCGATGATGAGCGGCTGTCCCAGCGCAAGCAGCCCGCCGGTGACAAATGTGGCGGCAAGCAGCGATTCGACCGCCGTGAGCGTCGCGAGCCGACGACCGATGCGCTGAAACCGAACCAGCTCGAAGACCGAGCCGATGGCAAACAGGATCAGACCGAGCGCAACCTCGCTGAAGACCTGGAGACTCTCCAGCGTTTCGTGGGTGATGAGCGCGATGCCGGCGGGACCCAGGAGCACACCTGCCAGGATATAGCCGGTGACTTCCGGCACCTTGAGGTATTTGGCGACGTGGCCGGCAAGCAGCGCGAGGAGGAGAATGACGCCGAGAGAGGCGAGCTCGTTCATACGCTCAGCGTAGGACTACCGCGCGCTGCAGGCCGTCTCGCTCATAGACCAGGAAGACGGGTGTGGTATCCGACAGTGCGCGGCGCAGCAGATTGGCCGTTGGTGCTCGTGACCTGCCGACCTGAACGATTCGATCCCCCGGCTTGAGGCCGCTCCGTGCTGCCTTTGACCCGGGCTCGACCGTTGTGAGCGCCAGCCCACCTGTGGATGATGACGAGGGTGGCGTCTGTGGCAGCGACTGTACCGGGCTGGATCGGACATTTACCGCCAGTCCCCGAGCCGTGCGCTGCAGCAACAAGGGTCGAGCGCCGGGTTCGTCGAACAGCGGGGCGAGGTCCTCCACCCGTGAAGCCGGCTCACTGTTGATTCGCACAATGAGATCGCCCGCCCTGATGCCAGCCTGGTATGCGAGTGATCCGATCCGCACTTCCGTCACCAGGAGTCCTTCCCCGCTGTACGGCAGCGGTGTCCTGGTGGAATCAGCCGGTTGGGCCCGAAAGCCGTATCCGGTCCAGAGCCGGTGTTCGGGCGACTGCTGCAGCACCATAAGGCGCGAGACCTCGCCAATGGACACCAGTGCTACTCGGTTGCCACAGGGGACCACCAGACCAATTGCGTTGCCGTCGAGGTCGAAGATGCCGCCTCCGGCGAATGCCGGGGGGATCACGGCATCGAAGATCATCTCTCGGAGAATGAAGTCCCCACATTGGGTTTCGATCGCGCCGCCGGTCATTCCGGTGAGCGTCAGACTCTGGCCCTCCGGGCTTCGTGCGACTACCAGTCGCCATTGAGGACTGGTATCGACTTCCACGCTGGCAACGGCGGGCCGGGCGGAGTCTGTGGCCAGGGAGTGGATCAGAAAGCGAACCCGCACCGGGGCGTCGCGCTCCGCGCTCTCGGCAACCGCCGTCAGCACCGAATCTCCTGCCAGCACCAGGCCGCTGGTGCCGAGATCGGCGAGATGGATCACCGAGCTTCCCACATCCGATGCACGCTGCGCGATGTAATCGGCCAGGTCCCGGAGCGCGCGGCGTTGCGTGCGATCAGGGAGAGTGGCCAGTTCGTTGGATGGAACCACGGGGACGGCTTGCCTGGCGCGGGGACGGAGAAAGGCGCCAACCAGCAGAATGAGCAATGCCACCCCGACTAGAAGGGCGATGTAGCGGGGATTGGAACGAATGGGAATGGAGGCGTGCACGGCGCCGGAATCTACACCGCCGGTCGGACCGAGGCGGTGACGAGGACGGCATCACCGACCCGAAGCCGGCCAGTCCGCTCGTGAACTGCGTTCTGCCCAAACATCACCTTCCCACTGATCTGCCGGTATGTGGCCAGGGTGCGAAGCGGCTCCCTTCCCTGCTCCGCGGTTACCTGATCCGTGGTGGTCACCACGCAGCGAGCGCAGGGCTTCACGACCCTGATGCCGATCCCGTTGATCTCGATGCGCTCCCACAGATCCTCCTGATACGGCGCACCTCCCGCAACCACCAGATTGGGCCGGAAGCGGTTCATCGGCAGCGGACGGGCCAGGCGCCGGTTGAGATCAGCGAGCGACTCTTCCGAGATGATCAGAAAGGGGAATGCATCGGCAAAGCTCACCCGCGTGCCATCGGGGGCGTATGCCGGATCCGCCGGGCGAAGAGTCTCGCCGGTCATGTACACCAGGCTGCAGGAAGAGCCCAGGAAATCAGAGAACCAGCTCGCGGGGCGTTCACCCAGCCAGGCTGCCGGACAGGTGTCGTTCCACACGGTGACATCCGTCGTGACCGATGCTGTCGGCTCGAGAGGCAACTCCAGGCTGGGCATGCCCGGTGCATCGATCCGAAGCGAGCCATCCCTGATGCTGGGACGCGCCAGTGCCAGCCGAGGGTGCGATCGCTGGGAGAGGAATTCACCGGAATCATCGACCAGCATCCAGCGGCGATCGTAGCGGAGGCCGAACTCGTCGACCGGCCAGTCACTCACCGGAATGCCGCCCGCCGACTTGATCGGATACACTGTGAGGCCTGTGAGCTGAAGCGTCATGAGATCAATCTGACTGCGACATGTCCCGGCGGGGAGTGC